>CALSBM010000037.1:0-30133 GCA_943373175.1 Chitinophaga pinensis
GGATACCTAGTAAGTGAAATTAAACCATCAGATGGGTTGGTTATTGTAGCTAAAATACGTGATGAGAAGTCGAAGGTTTGTAAGAGCGAATAGCCGCAACAGTCAAAGACAAAATCTAATTTCAGACTAACCATTAACTTCAATATTCGAAGAGTTGAACATCTGTAGTTAATGCGCATGAAGTTAAAATTCAAGCATTGAAAGAAATCTTCACACGGGGCTTCTATCAATGCTTGTTTCAGAGTTACAACAAAGGACGTGTAGTCGAGCAATCTTCTTCTGAACGGGGTAGTGTAGCCAGAAGAATTAGGTGGAAATATGGGCATAAGCTTGATAATTGATACTAATGCAATATAGTTGTTTCATCGATAGTGTCAACTTAGAACTTGCCACGCATCGCGTCTTTTTAAAAAATCCCTTTAACCATTTTCCTCGATGGGCTTCCACCTAATAGCAGGAAACATCCGCCAATAATCTCTATTAAACCGGGCACGCCGGGTGTTAGGTCGATGAAATGATTGATAATTCAAGTAGAGACGTCATTTATGGCGTCTCCGTGCGAAATAACAAAACCCGACAATCTTGAAATTCTAATGTGCAATGGCCGATATTATGGGGTATTTCCGGGTTTTTCAACAGGGTACTGAGACGCCATAAATGACGTCTCTACAAAATTCGCGGTAATTCCTCCATGATCCATGCGGCATATCCACCGAATGCCGGAATTGTGATTTGAACGGAAATAGGTTTGCATTGGAACCATCCCACCGGACACGTCGGGCGTATGGCCATTTGAAATACCATTGGATAATCATTCGCACGGAAATACGCTGTGCCGTGTCCCTACCTGCTCTGATGGAGGAAAGGGGAACTCCGATTTTAATTTACGCTATTCCGATTTTACCCGCCCCAACTATGCAGAAGGTAGGGACATACCAATTACACGGAGACACACGGCGGTGTTTCGCTGCAACTATTTCATTTTTACGAGGGTAACGCCGTCGCCGCCACGGTCGGCATGCTCGCTTTCAAAACTGCTGACCCATTGATTGCCTTTGAGGTTTTCGCGAACGAAGCGCCTCAATATTCCATCGCCTTTGCCGTGCAGGATGCGGAGTTCGCCATATCCGGCAACAACGGCTTTGTCGAGAAATTTCTCTAAGGTGGCGATAGCGTCCTGGGTGCGGTAGCCGCGCAAATCGAGCTGGTGGACAAACTCCATCTGTTGCTGTATGGCGGCTTGGGTGGCAGTGCTCACTTCCTCGGACTGAAAAACGTTGGTTTGCCGACGTTGCTTACGAGCGTCGGCATTCGACACTGGCTCCAGTTCTTCAAGGGCCACGGTCATGCGTAGGCTGTTAGATTCCAGTACAGCTTTGTTTTTCTTGATTTCTATCAGCAGGGCAGTGGCCTGAGTTTGTCGTATTCTCACATATCCGCCAACCTGAAGACTTCCACCAGTTACAATCGGTTCACCTTGGGTTTCGATTCGAATTTCCTTTTCCCTTGGTTTTAAATCTTCCTGAATGGCTTTGAGGGCTTCGCGTGCAAGCAACACCACTTCTTTGTCGGCTTTCGACTCTTTAATGCTTCGAATCACGTTCTCGACTTCGCGGTTGGTTCGAGAAAGGAGTTCCTTCATTTCTTCGCGAGTTTTTCGGATGATTTCCTGCTTGCGGATTTTTATTTCGTGATCGTTGATTTGGTGTTTTTTAATGAGCTCGTCGAGCAATTCATCCTTCTGCCGGACAAGGTGCTTGAGTTTGTTCATTTCTTGCTTTTCGTTTTCCAGCTCTAACAAAAGCTCTTCAACGTTTTGGGTGCGTTGACCAATTTTTTCACCTGCTGACTGTAGCACTTCGGAGCTCAAGCCGATTTTCCGGGCTATTTCGAGTGCGAATGAGCTACCGGGCTGGCCGGTGACTAACTCAAATCGTGGCTGAAGGCTTTTGGTGTCGAAGGTCATGGCGGCGTTAACCACGGCTTCAGTTCGGCTGGCGAAGGCTTTTAGGTTGGAGAAGTGGGTGTTTACGATGCCTTTCGCCCCGGTTTTCACCAATTGTTCGAGAATGGCTTCAGCAATAGGACCTCCAATCTGAGGGTCGGTACCGGTACCAAATTCGTCGATGAGAAAGAGGCTATCCGGATTGGCGTTTTCGGTGAACGCCTTCATGTGGGTGAGGTGAGAGCTGTAAGTAGAAAGGTCGTTTTCGATGGACTGGTCGTCGCCGATGTTGACAAAGAGCTGTTTGAAAATCTGAATACCGCTTTCGGGAGCGGTTGGAATGGGCAATCCCGCTTGTGCCATCAGATGTAGCAACCCTACCGCTTTAAGGGTAATGGATTTACCACCGGCATTAGGACCAGAAATGAGCAGGATTCGTTTTTCGGTATCGAGTTTAAGGCTGAAGGGGACGACCGGTTTTCCCTGTTTCCGATGATGAACAAGGAGCAGGGGATGGCGAGCCGTAAAGAGTTGGAGGGCAGGTTGAGGTAAACTGCCTACCGGCTCACCGTCGTATTCGGTAGAGAGGAGGTGGCAAGCTCGGATGAAATCGAGGTGCGTGAGAAAGTCGAGGTATTGATGCAGGAGTGGAAGCTCAGGACGAAGTTGATCGGCAAGTTCAAGCAGGATGCGGCGAACTTCGCGTTTCCAAGCGAGCTCCATGTCACGCACTTCGTTGTTAAGTTCGAGGACTTCGGCGGGTTCGAGGTAAACGGTCTGTCCGGTAGCGGATTCGTCGATGATGAAGCCACGGATTTTGCGTTTATGTTCGGCGAGCAGCGGGATAACGAGTCTGCCATCGCGCAATCCTACGAGGCCATCGCCAGTCCAGCCTTCTTCTTTTGCTTTGCGGTAGATGCTATCGGTTTTCCGTCGCAGTTCGGTACGGGCGCGTTGAACACGTTCGTGCAGGGTCTGCAAAGTTTTACTGGCATCGGGTTTCATTTCACCTTCTTCGTCCACCACCTTATCGATGCGGGTAAACAGCGTCCGGTTGATGGTGAGCTGATGGGCAAGCTGGGAGAGGCGTGGGAGTGCTTGTTTTTTCCGTGCGAGGAAGTCGTAAACCTGAAAGCAAGAGCGAAGCATGAATTTAACATCGCGCCAGCTTTCGGACTCAATAAGGTTTCCTTCTAATTCCAGGGCTTGCATCACCGGGCGAAGCTCCGGTAACCGGAGTTCCGGCCAGCGGTCGGCAGTTTGGGTAGAGAGGGAGTATTCTTTGACCAGGTTGAGCGCGTCGGAGATTAGGTCGTAGCGAGTTTCTGGAACAAGGATTAGTGCGCGTTCAGCAGCCTTTATGCTTTGGCAACGACTGGCAAGCATTTCCCTGATTTGCTGGAATTCCAGTACTTGCAGGGCGTTGGCAGGGTATAGTTTCAGAGCAGAAGGCGACTCTTCAGTAAAGGCGTGCATTCAGTCGGGCAGTAACGGTATCGTAAATGGATTTCAGAATAATCGGTTGATTCTCTTGATAAAACTTTAAGCTTCGCCGAAAAGTTTTCTCGTCGGTTTTATGATGTCGAAAAACATCGCGGTACCAAGACCGAATGACCGTGTCGGAAGTCATTTGATATTGAGTTCCTGTTTGGATATTTTTCTGAGCTTCCAACAAATGGATATCGGTTAGCACTTCGGCCAGTTTTTCTTTTCCGAGCGTATTCTTCGGCGGGTTTTGGTTGTTGTAATCAGGGCTACAGGCAAACAACAGGGCAATTAACGCGGTTGCCAAAAGACGTTTGAACATGTTGCAAAGGTGGCAACTTTCCCCGCAAACAACGTTTAAATTTGCGCCATGCAGGAGGTTGGAAATCGATATAGAAGGCTGAAGGAGTCATTGCCAGAGTCTGTTTGTCTATTGGCAGTAAGCAAGACATATCCTTCGTCCCATCTGCTTCCCGCTTACGAAGCCGGTTGCCGTGATTTCGGAGAAAATAGGGTTCAAGAGTTGGTAGCGAAAGCTCAGGAAATGCCGGGCGATATCCGATGGCATTTGATTGGCACTTTACAACGAAACAAAGTAAAGTACATCGCCAGCTTTATCTTTATGATTCATTCGGTGGACTCTGAGGAATTGTTGGCTGAAATAAGTAAGCAGGCGATGAAACATAACAGGGTTATCCGGGTGCTTATCCAAATTCATATTGCAAAGGAAGAAACGAAGTCGGGGATGAGTCCGGAGGAGTTTAGCACTTGGCTTTCAGCCTTTTCTCCTGAGGAGTTTCCTGGCGTTCAAGTGTGCGGACTCATGACTTTGGCGAGTTTTACGAATGATGAGGTGCAACTCAAACAAGAATTTGCGGCGATGCGTCAATTGTTTGATGAAATGTGCGCTTTTGGAGTCTTTCCTGTGGGACAAGTAGAAGTTTTGTCGATGGGAATGAGTAGTGACTACCCCATAGCGGTGGAAGCCGGTGCTACCCATGTTCGAATCGGGAGCAGTATTTTCGGTTCACGAAGTTGAAATCCAATCCATAGGGTTCAACGAAATGTTAACACCCGCATAAGCCGTGTGTTTTTTTTGCAAATTTGAAATCGATTAGAAAGTCGTTCTTATGAAACAAATTTTTACAATTGGTAGAAAAACGTGCTTGTTAGTTATGCTGGTTTTAGCCGGTTTATTGGCTAATGCACAAACGATTACCATTACCAGCCCGAATGGAGGTGAAGTACTACCGGGATGTACACAATACGCGGTCGGTTGGAATACCACCGGCATTGTTTCCGGGTTTTATAACATTGATTTCTCCATCAATGGCGGGCTTACGTGGAGCGCGGTGGCAACTAACTTTCAGGCGCCTTCTCGTAGTTTTACTTGGACCGTACCCAATGTGAGTACTAGTAACGGGTTAGTACGGGTGATGGATGCCCAGAATACCAATGTTCGAGATCTGAGCAACAATCCCTTTACCATAACAGCACCAATGGTGTTAAATAGCCCGAACGGAGGCCAAGTATGGCCCGGTCAAAGTTTACAGACCATCAGTTGGGCAGCTTCTTCAGGAGGTTCGAATAGCTTTAACATCGATTATAGTACCGATGCGGGCAGTTCCTGGACTTCAATAGTTACTAATTGGACTACTTTTTCGAATAGTTATTCTTGGACGGTTCCCAATACGCCATCGACTACTGTTTTAGTGAGGGTTACTGATGCCAGCTTTCCATGTCGAACTGATTTCTCAGACAATGTATTTACCATCACTCCTGCACCGTCTAGCCTAAACATCACGAATCCTACGGTGGGTATGACTTGGTATGCAGGTCAATTGGTCAATGTCACTTGGACTAATGCGAACCTTCCTTCTAATTTCGTTCGAATTGATTATTCTTTTGACAATGGGGTTAGTTGGAATTTGGTAACCGCTTCAACGCCTACCAATCCTTCTTCAGGAAGTTTTAACTGGACCTTACCCAATACCCCGACGACTCAAGCAAGAGTTAGAGTAAGGCACGTCACTGATACTACTATTTCTACGGTTTCACAGGCATTTACAATCCGTCCGTTTGTGGTGATTACCAGCCCGGCAGGAAGCAACCAGTTTGCGGGGTGTAGCAATACCTCAATTGTCTGGAGCAGAGGTGGAACATCGAATTCCTGGAACCTGGATTATTCGATAAATGGAGGACAAAACTGGATTCCGATTACTTCCAATTATTTCACAACGTCTTCTACCAGTGTAAGTTATTTCTGGACTATTCCCAACACGCCGGGAACGAATGTGGTCGTGAGGGTAACCGATGCCAACGATACCACCAAGCGCGACACTTCCAATTCCTTCACCATTATCCGGGATCAGAGCATTATTGTTAATGCTCCGAATGGAGGTGAAGTCTGGCAAGGAGGGAGCAACCGGACTGTCAGTTGGGCAAATCAGAACACCTCCTTTACATTGGAGATGTTGTATTCTACTAATAACGGACAGAACTGGACAACCATCTCAACAATCAGTTCATCGGTTAATCAATACACCTGGGGAGTGCCTAATATCCCAACTACACAAGCGTTGTTTATGGTCAGGGACTGGAACAATACCTGTAAAAATGATGTAAGTGATGCCGTTTTTGAAATTACTGCTGCAACTCCTACGATAACGTTAACTAATCCAACCTCGGCAGTAAATTGGTATGCTGGCCAAATTCAGACTATTAACTGGAACCATCAGTTTTTTCCGAATAACTCTTTTGTTCGATTAGAGTATTCTACCGATGGTGGAGCTACCTGGCAGGTGATTGTTAACTCAGCACCAGCGGGAACATCTTCCGGTTCATTTAACTGGACAGTTCCGAATACACCATCTAACTCAGCCAGAATCCGGGTGAGTTTGGTGGGAAATCCAAGTATATCTTCTACTTCACCAGTAAATTTTACTTTACTTCCGTTTGTAGTGTTAAGCTCACCAACCACTGCAGTAAACTGGGCTGCTTGTTCCAACCAGTCCATTAGTTGGAACAGAGGAGGAACTAGTAATATTTGGCGCTTAGATTATTCAATTAATGGAGGAGCCAACTGGATAAACATTACGAATAACTTTAATACCGGCAGTGCTACTTTTATTAGTTATACTTGGTCGGTTCCGAATGTTCCTACGCAAGCGTTAAGAATCAGAGTTAGCGATGCACTAGATTTAAGCAAATCAGATTCGATGCGGGTTAATGGAGTTATCCTCAGAGACCAAAGCATCATCATTAATAGTCCTAACGGTGGACAAAGTTGGCAGGCTGCTTCTACGCAACAAGCATCATGGGCATCGAATAACGTGAGTTCCACTTTGGAGCTTTCCTATTCTACCGATGCTGGGCAGAGCTGGAATTTTATCACTTCGGTTAGTTCCTTCAACAATACGTACAATTGGACAATTCCAAATACTCCGAGTTCACAAGCGTTGTTCCGAGTTCGAGATTGGAACAATGCCTGTAAGGCAGATACCTCGGATGCAGTATTTGCCATTACTGCGCCTAATGCAACAATTACGTTAACCAACCCCACCTCAGCCGTGAGTTGGTATGCAGGGCAAAACCAGACCATAAGCTGGAATTGCTCTTTCCTCCCGAGTAATTTCGTGCGGTTAGAATATTCTACCGATGGAGGGTTGAGTTGGCTGACCATCGTTAACTCTACACCTACTAATTCAACCTCCGGTAGTTACAACTGGATTGTCCCCAATACTCCCTCTACACAGGCCAGAATCAGGGTTAGTCCGGTTGGTAGTCCTAGCATTCAGAGTACAAGTCCTGTAAACTTCACTTTATTGCCTTTTGTACTACTCACTTCGCCTAATGGCGGGCAGCAGTTTGCTGCTTGTGGCAATCAGTCGATCAGTTGGAGCAGAGGGGGAACAAGCAACAATTGGAGCTTGGAATATTCCATCGACGGAGGTTTAAACTGGTTACCGATTACTTCTTCCTTATTTACTAATAGTAGCACGAATCTTAGTTATTCTTGGTCTGTTCCTAATACTCCTACTACTCAAGGGCTAATCCGCATTACCGACAATACGGATACTACCAAGAGAGATACTTCAAATGCCGTGTTTTCAATAATTCGGGATCAAAGTTTAATAGTGAATTCGCCTAATGGAGGCGAAGTTTGGCAGGGAGGAACTAACAGGGTGGTGAGTTGGGCAAGTCAGAATACCAGCAGCACCTTGGAGCTTTCCTACTCAACGGATGCCGGGCTAAGCTGGAATACCATTACTACTGTGAGTTCTTTCACTAATCAGTACACATGGGCAGTTCCCAATGCTCCAAGTACGAATAGTTTATTCAGAATACGGGACTGGAATAATAGCTGTCGGCAAGATGCGAGCGATGGTTTATTTACTATTACTCCAGCGAATCAATCCTTCACCATCACTAATCCAACCTCTAACGTAAGCTGGTATGCTGGTCAAATTCAAACCATCAGTTGGAATAATCAATTTATCCCGACCAACTCCTTTGTAAAATTGGAGTATTCGACAGATGCAGGAGCTAATTGGATTACCATTGTCAATGCGGCTCCGGCAGGATCGAGTTCAGGCAGCTTCAACTGGACAGTTCCCAATGCGCCAACTACACAGGCAAGAATTAGGGTAAGTTTAGTAGGAAATACCGCTATTCAGGCTGTTAATCCGGTTAATTTCACCTTGTTACCCTTTATCGTACTGACTTCACCTACCGGAAACCTTACTTGGCCTGCATGTGAAACTAGAACCATTACTTGGACAAGAGGAGGGACTTCCAATCAGTTTAACATTGAATATTCCAACAATGGTGGAGCTAATTGGTTGCCAATTGCAAACAATGTCAACTTTGGTTCACAATCCAACTTATCCTACAGTTGGGTAGTCAATAATATTCCAACTAATCAATTCAGAATAAGGGTTACCGACTCTTTCGATCCATCTAAATCAGATACTAGTAAGAACGATAACACCATTACACGAAACCAGAGCATCATTATAAACACCCCCAATGGTGGTGAACAATGGAAAGGAAACACTGTTCAGCAAATTTCGTGGGCCGCTAATAATGTAAGTGGAACTTTAGAATTGAGTTATTCTACTGATTCTGGTATAAGTTGGAACTTCATCAACTCAGCCAGTTCTTTCAATAATACCTTCAACTGGACAATTCCAAATACGCCTTCAACTCAAGCATTAGTAAGAGTTCGTGACTGGAATAATGCTTGTAAAAGCGATACTTCTAACGCTGTTTTTACTCTTACGCCTCCTGATCCTATTCTCACCTTAACTAGTTTCAATTCAGGCTCAACGGTTTATGCCGGACAGGTACAAAACATAAGTTGGAATAATCAGTTTTTACCAACCAATAATATTCGAATTGAGTATTCTATTGATAATGGTCAGAATTGGAGCACGGTAGTTAATTCAACACCGACAAACAACACCTCAGGTAGTTTTAACTGGACTATTCCCAATACCCCAACCCGTTTTGGGTTAGTGAGAATTAGTGTGGTTGGAAATGGTACAATTCAAAGCACCAGTACCTTGCCATTCTTCATAGAATCGTTTGTAGTTCTGACTTCTCCTAATGGAGGTGAAAACTGGGCTGCATGTACGAATCGTACCATTTCCTGGAATAGAGGCGGAACTTCTACGCAATGGAAAATTGAATACTCGTTAGATGGTGGAACTAATTGGAATTTGATAACGGGAAGCCATTTTGGAAGCACTTCAGTAAATCAAAGTTATAATTGGACTGTTCCCAACATGCCGAGTTCGGCAACTCGAATCCGGGTATCTGATGCTTTGGACGCCACAAAGGCAGATTCGAGTAATGGAGATTTTAGCATTGTTCAGGATCAGAGTATCATAGTAAATAGTCCTAATGGTGGTGAAGTGTGGACAGGAGGAACTAATAGGGTTGTAAGTTGGGCATCGAATGGTACATCCAGCACTTTATGGTTATTTTATTCCACCGATAATGGCCAAAATTGGACATACATCAACCAGGTGAGTTCATTTACTAATCAATATACATGGACTGTTCCTAATACATCGAGTACGCAAGCAATTTTCAGGGTTCAGGATGCTAACAACTCTTGCCGAAATGATGTAAGTGATGCAGTATTTACCATTCTTCCGGCAGTTCCAACATTCACTATTATCAGCCCAAATGGGGGAAATACCTTATATACCGGAACCTTACATACCATAAATTGGAGTTCTCAATTTGTAACAACCAATTTC
The DNA here is from genome assembly GCA_943373175.1 of Chitinophaga pinensis. Classification (GTDB taxonomy): domain Bacteria; phylum Bacteroidota; class Bacteroidia; order UBA7662; family JAIXUI01; genus JAIXUI01. Next base: position 9,697 of record CALSBM010000037.1, read on the forward strand.
GTTCGATTGGAATATTCGGTTGACAATGGCAATAGTTGGACAACTATCGTTAATGCAACATCAAATAGTGGAAGTTATAACTGGTCGGTTCCGAATACGATTACTAGTCAAGCATTAGTTCGGGTTTCTGATTTCAGCAATGCCAATTTACTTGATGTAAGCAACTCTGTTTTCAGCATTTCACCTCCAATCAAAGTGCTTACTCCAAATGGAGGTGAGCAGTTGTTTGGTTGTGCTCAAACTACAGTTTCTTGGACAAGAGGTGGTTCTTCTAACAACTTCAGATTGGAGTATAGCATTGATAATGGCCAGAACTGGATTTTTATCATCAACCTCACTACCTCTTCCACTTCTCCAACCTATAACTGGACATTGCCGGCAACAGGCTCTGCTTCCTATCGGGTTCGGATTATGGATCAGAATGATAACACCCGGGTAGATGTGAGCGATACAACCTTTACCGTATATGCTCCAATCACCTTGACAGACCCCAATACAGGAGGGCAATGGTTGGCTGGAAGTACTCGTAATATTACATGGACTGATACCTTAACATCTAAGAATTACAACCTTGATTATTCAATTAATGGTGGAAGTACTTGGACTAACATTGTGGTTAATCAACAGATTTTAAATGGACAATATTCATGGACGGTTCCGAGTGTTCTTACTACGAACGGATTAATTCGAATAACTGAGTTTGGCTCATCGTGTAAGCAGGATATTTCGAACTTTCCCTTTACCATAACCCAAACTACAAATAGCCTTACTGTTACGTCTCCGAATGGAGGGGCTACTTATCAATCTTGTCAGGTATTGCCAATTACTTGGACTTCAGTAGGGTTGAACGGAACAGTTAGGATAGAGGTTTCTTACAATAATGGAGTTAGCTGGACTATGATTGACGGTTCAGTTCCAGTAGTAAATGGCAGTTACAATTGGACGATTCCCAATACCTCAAGCAATTTATTTTTAGTTCGAATTACCAGTAATATCATCGCTGTAATTAATGATGTTAGTAATGCTGTTTCTACCATTTCTACTCCAGTAGCACAAGCCGGAAATGATGCTTTGTTGTGTCAGGGTGATAGTGTTCAGCTAGGTAGTTCCGGAGTGGGTACTTTCAGTTGGAGTCCGGTGGCTGGCCTTTCATCAGCTACCGTATCTAACCCTATGGCTTCTCCAACTTCAACAACTACTTATACACTGACGGTGACCAATAGTTTTGGATGTAGTTCAACAGATCAGGTGAAAGTGACCGTATCATCTAAGCCCAACCTTGTAATTACTGGAGATACGGTGATTTGTTCAGGTGCTTCTACTCAACTTCAAGCCAGTGGAGCTTCTACCTATGTTTGGTCGCCAACTACAGGAATTAGCAATCCCAATAGTGCAAGTCCGGTATTTACTCCAGCCACTTCTACAACTTATCAGCTTATTGGAATAAACAATGGCTGCACAGACACAGCATTTGTGCGTGTGGTAGTAAATCCAAGTCCAACTTCACCGTTTATCAATGCTTTGGGTGCTACAACCTTCTGTCAGGGGGATTCGGTTTTCCTAAGCTCTAGCTCAACCAATGGCAACCAATGGTATCGTAATGGGCAACCGATGTCGGGCGAGACAAGTGGAATTCTAAATGTCAAAATTTCTGGCAGTTATTCGGTTCGGGTGAGTAACGGAAGTTGCTTTGCCAATAGCCAAGTATTGCTTGTAGTGGTAAACGCAGTTCCACCAACACCACAAATTACGGCCAACGGCAACCTTCAATTCTGTTTAGGCGGCAATGTAGTCTTGAGCAGTTCTAGCAGTTCTGGAAATACATGGCTGCGGAATAATGTTGTGATTAGCGGTGCCACTAGTTCAACCTTTACAGCAACTACAGCCGGCAATTATGCTGTTAGAGTTTCGAACGGTCAATGCACAGCTACTTCTGCTTCGGTTGGAGTTAACGTTACACCTGCACTTCCAACGCCGAGTGTATCAGGGACCAATTCACTCACTTTTTGTTCTAATGACAGCACTATTCTTTCTGCTAGTGATGCCATAGGGCCATGGAGGTGGATCCGCAATGGCAATATTCTTTCGGAAGACACCTTGCGAACCTTAGTTGTGAAAACAAGTGGAAGTTACGCTGTCCGCATCGAGCGTGGAGGTTGTTCCGCTACATCCGTAGCGGTAAGCATCACCGTAAATCCATCTCCCACATCCCCGACTATTGCAGCATCTGGTTCCCTGACCTTCTGCCAGGGCGATTCCGTGACCCTCAGTTCAGGATTAAATTCCGGCTTGCAGTGGCTGCTAAGCGGCAACCCGATTTCAGGAGCAACGAGTGGCAGCTTAATAGTTAAAAACTCAGGCAGCTACACACTTAGGCAAACCCTTAGCGGCTGTTCTGCAGTTTCAGCGGCTAATGTTGTAACAGTTAACGCCTTACCAGTTGTGCCTGTGCTTACACCGGGATTCGATCAATCCTTGTGTGACGGACAAAGTGTGACACTTAGAACCACGGGCAATTTCCAGCAATATCAGTGGCAAAACAACTTGTCAGATTTATCAGGACAAACTGCTGACAGCCTTATCGTTGCAACTACAGGTAACTACCGACTTGTAGTTACTAATGCAGCAGGTTGCAGCCGGATATCTGATGACGTTAACCTTACCTTCCAACCTGTTCCTAACACACCTGTTTTGGCAGCAGTTGGTTCACTTGTTTTCTGCGACGGAGGGCAAGTGAAATTGCATGCCGGAGGAACTGTTGTTCAGTGGTACCGCAATGGGCAAGCTTTCGGAAGCCCATCAGATACCCTGATAGTTGCCAATAGCGGCAATTACCGAGGCAGAGTGACCTTACCCAGTGGTTGTTTTTCAGAAAGTACCGAGCTGACCGTACAAGTCAATGCATTGCCTCAGGTTCCAGTAGTTAACGCATCAGCACCGCTTGTACAATGTGCGGGCAGCCCGCTGACCCTCAGCTCCAGCTTAGTTTCAGGAGCGCAATGGTTGCTGAACGGAAACCCTATAACAGGAGCACAGGATAGCTTTCTGGTCGTTACCGCCACAGGAAACTATCAGTTAAATTCAACTAATGCAGCAGGTTGCAGCAGCAGATCTTTGGCTGCCACTGTAACCTTTAACCCCGTTCCAACACCAGCAACCCTCAACGCGTCTGGAGCCGTTAGTTTTTGCGACGGAGGCCAAGTAATCCTTCGAGCGACAGGAGCAAGCGTTACTCGCCAGTGGTTAAGAGACGGGCAAACTATCAGCGGCGCACAAGCCGACACCCTTTTAGCAACCCAGACCGGACAGTATCAACTGAGGTTGACTAACAGTTTCGGATGTTTCAGTAACTCCAATTTACTCAGTGTAACAGTTAATCCGGTACCAGCGATACCGGTTGTTAGTCCATCTGGGAATCAAATCATCTGCGATGGACAAACACTCGTTCTTAAAACTACGTCAGGAGCTGTCAATTATGAGTGGTTTAGAAACGGAAATATACTTAGCGGCTTCAATGCGGATAGTCTAGTAGTAACCCAAGGAGGTAATTACCGAGTTCGGTATTCGAACAGCTTCGGTTGCACGAGCATTTCAGTGTTTACCAACGTAACAGTGAACCCTAACCCTACCGTTCCGGCATTACAGGCCTCTGGAAATACCACATTTTGCCAAGGAGGTCAGGTAATTATAAAAGGAAATCCGGCAACTGGAACTAGGAAGTGGTATCAAAATGGAAGCTTGCTAAGCGGACAAGTTTCCGACAGTCTGATAGTTCAAAATTCAGGAAGCTACGAACTAGAAATTGTATTGCCCACCGGATGCAGCAGCAAGTCTCAGCCAACGCAAGTTGTGGTGAACCCATTGCCCGTTGCACCTGTGATATTGGGTTCTGACAGCATTCGTTTTTGCCAAGGCGACAACCGATTACTTCAAACCTTAAGTGGAGGTAGCCTGCAATGGTTAAAAGATGGGGCTGCGGTTATTGGAGCTACATTCGATACACTTCGGGTACAGAACTCCGGAAATTATCAGGTAAGAACTACCGATGCGAATGGGTGCAGCGCCATTTCCGGTTCCGTCAACAGCCAACAATTGAGTTATCCAACAGTGCCAGTGATTCAAGCATTAGGCAATACCACCTTCTGCGATGGAGGGGGAGTTCTGCTGACAGCGAACATAGACGGACAACCACAGTGGATTTTTAATGGAAATGCAGTTTCCGGCGGGACTCGGGATACCCTACGCGCTACACAAGCCGGAGTTTACCAATTGGAAGTAAGCCGATTAGGTCTTTGCGTAGTCAACAGTCAGAATACCATCATTACTTCCTTGTTGCTAACACCAGCAAAGCCATTGGTACAAGCATCAGGTGCTCTAAGAATATGTTCAGGTGACTCAGTGGTGTTATCCAGTTCCGGAAGCGCGAATTATCAGTGGTATCAACAAGGATTGCCAATAGCAACTGCTCAAGATTCATTTATAGTAGTACGCCAGAGTGGCCAATATTCCGTCTCAACACAGAATGGAATCTGTGACCGTATGTCGGATACCCTTCAGGTGGAAGTATTTGCTATTCCATCAGTGCCAACAATAACTGCTCAAGGAAGTCTAAGTCGTTGCGACGGTGACAGCTTACTGCTTCGCGCTTCCCATAACGGAGAAACCTTAAAATGGTACCGCAATGGACAGCCAGTAATTCAGCCAGCAAGTGACAGTCTTTGGGTGAATACCACAGGTTCTTACACCGTTGAGTCTTTGAATGGCGGATTATGCTCAAACCTTTCAGCAGCAGTTAACACGGTCTTCAACCCAAATCCGGCGATGCCATCGGTACAAGCAGCGGGAAGCCTTACCTTATGCCAGGGAGATAGCCTCAATTTAAGTGCTACAGCTACCGGTAATATTCAATGGATGTTAAACGGAACTGCCATTACTGGCGCACAAGCATTGAACTACTTTGCGCGTATTAGTGGAGATTACGCCGTTCAGGTTACCAACACCTTTGGATGCAGCCAGACTTCATCCGCTACCACTGTAACCGTGAATCCAACACCTGCGGTGCCTGTTTTAAATCGAAATGGCGTTGTTTCTGTGTGTCAGGTTGATCGGTTGGTATTACGCACTACCAGTATAGATTCTATTCAGTGGTTCCGAAATGGACAACTCTTCACCAGCGGAACCGATAGTGTTGTGGTAACGCAATCCGGATTATATCAAGCAGTTGCCGTGACTACTTTGGGGTGTACAAAAGCATCCGATACCGTTAGGGTATTCGTGAATCCACAGCCTATTATTCCTCCAATCAATCGAATTGGAAATCTTCGGTTCTGCCAAGGCGGCCAAGTGGTATTCCGAGTTAACAACCTTGTAGGTTTTGGATTGCAGTGGTTCAGAGATGGACAACTTCTATCCGGTCAAATTGCCGATAGTTTAGTAGCAACTAGCGCTGGTATTTATCAACTTCGTGTTCAAAATGCGGCAGGTTGTCAGAGCCTGAATACAGGCGATACCGTGGTGGTTGATGCCTTACCTACAGCCCCTACGGTTACTCCAACCGGTTCAATAAATTTGTGCCAAGGACAGAATGTGTTGCTTTCAAGCAATGCAACTTCTGGAAGACAATGGTGGAAAGACGGACAGCCGATAGTAGGTCAAACGGCAGATACGTTGAGAGTTGCCAGCAGCGGACAATATGCCATTCGTGTTACCAATGCGTCGGGATGTTTCAACACCTCTAATGCAGTGAGCGTAACGGTTAGTCCAATCCCCGCAGTACCAACTATCAGTGCCGCAGGGCCAACGACCTTCTGCTCTGGAAATCAGGTGGTGTTGCGATCAAGTTCAGCAATTGGCAATCAATGGATGCTTAACGGCAATGATTTGGCAGGACAATCCGCAGACAGTTTAATTGTAACCCTTGCCGGAAACTACAGCGTAAGAGTGACGAATGCTGGCAATTGCAGCAACACTTCCACCAATCTTACTATAACGGTGAACCCAACTCCAGCAGTTGCCTTTGTTGGAGCTAATGGCCCAACCACGTTCTGTCAGGGCGGCCAAGTGGTGTTGAGTAGTTCTGTTTCGCAAAATGCTGTTTGGGTATTGAATGGACAGCCGTTTGTTCCAGTGAGCGGCCCTCTGGCTGTTGTGAGCAGTGGAAGCTGGGCGGTACGGGTGAGCGGTGGAAATGGATGCTTCTCCTTCTCCTTGCCAACTATTGTTACCGTTAACCCTATTCCGGTGAAACCAATAATCTCTAGGGTTTTAGACACGTTGATTTCGAACGTAGTTACGGGGAATCAGTGGTTCTTAGTAGGTTCCGGACCAGTTTCAGGAGCTACGCAACAACGGTTCTTACCTCCTCAGAATGGTCGATATACTTTGCAAGTAAGTGCTAATGGATGTACCTCACCAAATGCGGATACCATCAGCTTTATCTTTACAACAGTATCGGAAATTGCCGCTAACTGGAATACGAAACTGTTCCCCAATCCGGCATCGGACGCTATGAACTTGGAAATAGAAGTTTCGAATGCGATGTCGCTTGATGCGAGTATCCTGGATGTTCAGGGTAAAGTTTTCAGACGTTGGGAAATGTTGGGAATAGAAAGCGGACGTAATCAAGTGAAAGTTCAGGTTGAAGGTCTTGCTGACGGGCTTTATTTTCTGCGACTAATAAATACTGAAGATGGCAATTCCAAGAACCTTCGTTTTGTAATTAAGCGGTAGTTACCATCGTGCTACATGTAGATAAAAGCGCCCTTCGGGGCGCTTTTTTTTATGTGTATGGAAGATGTTTAACCTAAACTTAGGTTGAATTGGTTTGCGCAATTAACAAGAGCAAATTTTGTAGGTTGAAGTTCTAATACTATGTTAAAAACCCGCTTGCGGCAACGATTGAAGCGGAAAGCCCGCAGGGGCCAGGCCGGCAAATACCGGAATAGCCCCGATTATGCCATGCAAGCCGGACTGAAGCCCCGAGGACTTGCAGCGGAAAGCGTGACCCTGGGCAGGGCGGACGCTATAGAGTAAAAACTATTATCGGGGATGTATCGGCGCTGGACGCTCGCCCTGCACAGGGGGCCGCCCAAGTAATTGTTCAAAGCAAGGGATTATTGGTTCCCGGCTGTTGAGTGATGATTAGGTTGAGGTTAGGGATTTATTGCAATGATTCGATAACGGGGTTTTTCCTGTGTTGATGCGTTGCTATGGTACATCCATACGAGGCCATTTCCGAGCATAACTCCCTGGCTGTTGCAAAACAGGTTGCAGGTGCAGAGGTCTTTGACCCTGGAAGAGAATTGTGCTGAAAAGAGCTCTTTGTAACGCAGAGTGAATTGGCTGCTGGTTCGAAGGGTTATTCGTTTTCCCTGAGTGTTGTTGATGGATATAGGGGATTGGCAGGAAAGTCTTTTTTTGATCGAGATAGGTTCTTCGAAATTACTTTAACCACGCTACCTGAGTAATGCTACATGACCTTTCTGCTGGAAGGTTTCTCCTTTTGCGGTTATTGCTTCTATTGTATAAACGTACACCCCTTCTGACTGATCTGTGGCTTTCCATTCAAAGTTGGGTGAGGAAGAAGCAAACACTTGCTGGCCCCATCGGTTGAAGACCCGGATTTGGAAGGATTCGAAATTGCAGCCTTCGGATAGAGTTCGGAAGGCATCGTTCAGTCCATCTTCATTAGGGGTGAAGACATTAGGCAGAACCAATCTGCAAGAGGTAGTATCTGTTTGGCAAGTGATGATGTCGAGTGTAGTTTCTAAGGTGTCCTTGCCACAATTAAAATCAACAAAGGCCGTAACCGTGTATCGACCGGCTTGGCTAAATTGGTGGTTAGGGGAGGAGGAAATGCTGGTATTTGCAGCTCCGCTAGCCGGATCTCCAAAATTCCATGTTACTCCAAGAACCAAGCTGTCTGAGACAATTGAAAAGGAGGTACTGTTTTCCAGGCAGGTGTCAATAGCACTAACGGCGCCGGTACATGGGCCCGGAATAACCGTACAATTAACAATAGTTACGCTGTCAATTAGTGTGTCGGTCTTACACTCGTTGTTGAAAATAACGACAATCCGGTATTTACCCGGTTGTGCATACACATGGCTAACGTTGGTAGGTTGCGAAGTAGCCTGGCTGTTATTGGTGCCAGAGGCTGGGTTGCCAAAATGCCAACGTATGTTGGAGTAAACACCACTCCCAACGAAACTGAACCCGGTGTTGTTTCCGGCGCAACTATCTCTCACTTGAATTTTTGGCGGAGCAACCTGATCGAGAAAGAAAACCCGCATTGGCAGGCCATAGCTACTGCCGGTACCATTTGCCAAGTTTAAAGCCGTAGATTGAAAGTTGCAATTGGCTGCGGAGGAGTCAGGTTGATTAATCACTCCCAGTCCACCATTGGCGACGTAAATTTTGCAATCCGGCCCGAGTTGTAATCCAACAGCACCGGTTAAAGCAACCGTTTGCCTAGGCGCAGAGGGGTTTGCAAGGTCGAATTGGTAAATGGCTTCGATGATATTACTCACATAGAGGTAACGGCCGGAAGGCGAGAATTCAACTCCATAAACGGAACTTCCTATGGGAACCGGAAACGTTTGCCCATTACTCACTACACCTGTTTGATTGTTGAAGTCGAGGACATCAACCGAGCCAATAACATAAGCATTGGCTATTTTTTTGAAATTGGGGCTAAACTTCATGCAACCGGCGCCGTTGATGAGCGAAACACCCGAATTAGAGGTTACAGGCGTAGGGTTAACTCCATTGGCATCAACGCGATAGGCGAGCCAGCCATCGCCAAATAATTCATGGGCAAGAAGCCAAAAGGAGATTCCGTCGGAATGCGGGGCGTAGGCTAGTTTTTCTGAAGACGATGAGCTCAGCAGGATGTTTTTTTGCCCCGCTACCACATCGCCTAAGCCTCCATTTAAGGTCATATCCACGAGGTTGTAATGTAGGGTGTTATTGATGCCTTGCTCGTTGGCAGTAAAAACGTAATACTGATTAGCGTTTCCGGGACGTGGAACTATTAATGCCGCATTGGTTGACGAAGTGTTCTGAATCGTTCCTCCTCTCAACCCATTTCCATTGGGCATAACTTGGTTGTTTTGGTTCCAAATACTAATGCCGTTGGTGTAGAATAGTAAATTGCCCGTTAACCGATCGGCAACCGAAGCGGAACCCTCTGACGTGGCCATTGCACTGCCTGCTACTGAAACCGGTACACCGGAATTAAATTCGACCGCTGCATTGTTGAAGTACCACCAGTTGTTTTGGCGTTGTGCGATGCAGGTAAGCGTAAATGAAAAGCTAACGAGGAAAAACAGTAAAGCTCGCAAAGTCATAATCAACAAATGCTTCTGTGAAGTAATTGTTTTGCTTACCAGGCATTTAACCTTAAGATTATCTCATTCAATCACCTTGGAAAAATAATGTTGAATATAGGTTTCCACACGCGTAGCTAAAAAGTAGGGCAGGCTAAGAAGCCTGAATTGCCTTCATGTGTTATAGCGTAATTCACATCAGTAATTGAGGATATATATTTTACCTAAAACGATAAATAATTAAATGAATGAAATTGGGAGTAAATTGATGATTGACCAATTAAATGTTTAATTGGTTTGGGATGATAAACCTACATTTTTTCCAAACTTTGCACAAAGTTAGGGCAATTTTTGGGCGAAAGTTGCATAAAGTTAGGGCAATTAGTGTTTGTTTTTGCATAGAGTTAGGGCAATTTGATGCTTCGTGAATACTAATCTTTGCGTTTAATTCACTTAAAGGTGGATACTTGAGAATTCTACCCCCATTAATAAGAGTTGGTATGAAACCTCAAAAAAAATCCCTGCTTCTTGAGAAAAGCAGGGATTGATGCTATAAAACTTTTACCCGGTTACTTCAAAATTTCAATCGGCACAATTACCGCTGTTTTGTCCCACACCAGGGTCATATTCGCCATCTTGCCATTATTCTCGAATTTAATCGTAAACGCTTCCCAAGGCGTATCTACCGCATTCGACGGAACTTCTACTTTCAATACATCACATTCCGGCTTATACTCGTAATCTCCCCATAAGCCTACAATAGAGTTGAAAATAACGGTCCATTTATCTTTATCAGGAATACTGAAAATGGTATAAGTTCCGGGCTGAAGCACCTTACCGGCCACTTTAATCTTTTGTGTCACCGTAATTTCGGTAGCCTCATTCGCGCCGGTACGCCATACCTTATTGAAAGGAACTAAGCCGCCAAAAATTTCGCGGTCATTCTTAAACGGCTGGCTGTACACCACCTTGATGTACGTTTTCTGTGCCTTAAACGCCGCTATCGCCAGCGGACTTTTCCGCGGTTTGGGGGGAGCTTGAGCCGAAAGCTCTTGTTGAAAGCTTAAAACCAGACCGGCAAGAATAAAAAGAAAGGAAAGTGCTTTTTTCATTGGGCTTAATTGTGCTGCAAATTAACGCAACTTTGGTGTGTGAAGTACTCCGAAAATTCGGTAGAATTCTGGTTAGCGCAAGCCGACTTGGTGGAATGTCAGCAGTTCCGTGATGACGACCCAATAACCATTCCGCATCGGTACCGTAAGGCTGACGACCAAGCTATTGCAGGATTTTTTGCTGCACTATTGGCTTGGGGGCAAAGGCCGGTCATTATCCGGAATGCTTTGCACCTGATGGAAGCCATGGACAATGCACCGGATGCTTTCGTTCGAGGACATACGGAATCCGATTTGAAGCCATTATTGGGTTTTGTACATCGCACTTTTAATGATACCGACTTACTATTTTTCCTGAACCGGCTAAAACATCTACTCTCAGAATTCGGAAGTTTGGAAGCCGCCTTTTTTTCCGGTCTGAATCCTTTAGAGATGGATGTGGTACGACAAGCGTTGGTCTTGTTTCACGAACGTGTGTTTGCTCCTGACTGGTCTCCTTCACGCACTCGTAAGCATGTTGCAACTCCTGCACGAGGTTCTGCTTGCAAACGGTTGAACATGTTCTTGCGGTGGATGGTGCGCTCGCCGGAGCGCGGGGTTGATTTCGGGATTTGGAATTCGGTAGCGGCTTCAAAGCTGTTCCTTCCACTCGACTTACACGTAGGCCGTACTGCCAGAAAGTACGGCTTGCTGGAGCGAACACAAGACGATTGGAAATCGGTCGAGTTGATTACCCATTGGGCACGCTGCATTTGCCCGGAAGACCCCGTAAGGTTAGATTTTGCGCTTTATGGAATGTCGTTATTGAAATTGCAGGACATGAAAGGAATTTAAGGGAGGATTGATCTGGAATTTACCCATTGATAAAAACGCTAATGATTAATTGGAGCCTTCTAATTGTTTTTTATGGCTTTACAAGTAGCATCAAGTGTGAATAAAGTCATTCTGGGAGCCTTTCATTATTCTCTTGGCAAATTCTTCTGCTTCTTTTTCTGCTAACTGACCAGAATATGCTACTCCTTCCAGAAATACATCTTTCTTTCCATGCAGCACCACATGTCCGACGAGGTGGTAGAAGGTTTTGGTTAAGTTAATTACATCGGTTATTTGTGCTGAAAGCTGAAATACCGGAGTTTTTTTATGCCAACGAACGGCTCCTGTAATCGTCAGCTTCGATAGGGGAGGAGTAAATAAAACTACTGCCGATTGTTGGGCGCAAAAGTTGGTGATGGCTTCTCTCAATGCCTCAAGGTTAGAAATTTCACCGAGTGAAAGCTGTTTAAGATCAGCCTTGAACTTTCCTAGGTTAAAGGTGGAAGTGAATATAGTTTGTGCTTGCACTTCTGCCAGCCGCAACCAAGCAGAAAGTGCGTGAGGATGCTCAGTTTCCTTTAACGATAGGCCAAAAGTCACCTTCAGTTTTTGGCGGAGGTAGTAGTTTTCCCAAGCGCGATGGTCTGCAATGCCGAAGAATCTCAGCAATTCATTGGTTTTATCTTTTTGTGACACCGCCATGGGAAGCCAACCGAACGCAGCCATCTCCTCATAAGGGAAGCATTTCATCCATGGAATAGCGGCTTTAATCACCGCTTGGTGTTTTTCACGGGCTTTAAACTCGTCATAACTCCGTTGGTGATTCATCCAGAAATGCGCTGGAATTTCAGTAGCCAACTCAAACTGAATGGCCATATCGGCGGTGATGCTGCTTTTTCCTCCCAGAACTGCGTGAATGGTTTTCTCCGGCTTTCCTGTGCGAAGCGCAAACTCTTTGGGCCCCAGGCCCATCTCTTCCAACTTCTCCGCCAGGGTTTCGCCGGGGTGTGGTCTGGTTTGAGGGTTGTAGCCTTCTTGTAGGGTGATGGTCATGGTTCTTTAGTGATAATTGGTAATCTCGATTATTTCAACTTGTGTGATTCTGATTAACAGCTTTTGACCTAGTGAATTGGCAGGAATTGGAAGTGTAATCGGCGTGAAAAGAAGCCTATAAGGTTGGTCTAAATCACAAGCCCACTGACCTTTTCTGTCTCCTTTCAATTCGTGATAATGTCCCGGTAACTTTCTCAAATCTTCCAGATTAGCGGCATCTGTCATCTGAGAAAGTCGCCTTCGAAGCAATAAGGCTCTTCTCTTGCCCATTTCGGCTATCAATTTCCGGTCATCATTCGCCAGCTTCTCCAATTTCTTGTCTGCAAATAGAATCTTCATAACAAAAGTAGTGATATAAATGAATAACAGAAGGTGTTAGTTGAAAAGTTATTTTTATTCGTCTTTCAACTTTGATAACTTCCTTTCTGGTAGAAGTTAAGCTAAAATCAAACGAGTTATTTCAGCCTGAAATCGCTTGTAAACCTTCAATCCCGCATAACACTAAGTGATTTTGCCTGAAAAAATTTGTACTGTAGCTCAAAAAAAAAGCCCGACTCTTTCGAGTCGGGCTTGAGTGAATGGACTGGGTGTTAATTCCCCGGATACTGCCTCAGGAATTCTTCCACTTTTTCTACCATTTTCACCGAGCCGATGATGATGGGGGTGCGTTGGTGAAGGTCGTTGGGGGTAATCTCCAGGATGCGACCACTGCCGGTACTGGCTTTGCCGCCTGCTTGTTCTACGATGAAGGATAAGGGGTTGCACTCATAACATAAACGCAGTTTCCCGTTCGGGCTTTTTTGGGTTTGTGGGTAAATGAATACGCCTCCTTTAATCAGGTTGCGGTGGAAGTCGGCGACCATGGAGCCGATATAGCGAGAGCTGTATGGACGTGAGCTGGCTTTGTCGTCTTCCTGGCAGTATTTAATGTATTTCTTAATGCCTTCCGGGAATTTGATGTAGTTGCCTTCGTTGATGGAGTAGATAATTCCGGTTTCCGGAACACGCATATCGGCATGGGAGAGGCAGAACTCCCCAATGGATGGGTCGAGGGTGAAGCCGTTGACGCCTCTTCCGGTGGTATAAACCAACATGGTGGACGATCCATACACCACATAACCCGCTGCTACTTGTTCGGTACCTGCTTGCAGACAGTCTTCTAAGGTGCCGGGGCCGCCAAGGGATTTTCTGCGATAGATAGAGAAGATGGTTCCAATGGAAACATTCACATCGATGTTGCTGGAGCCGTCGAGTGGATCCATCATGACCACATACTTGGCGTTTTTCGAGATTTCGGTTTCGATAGGAATGATTTCTTCGTTCTCTTCGGAGGCGATTACACAACATTCGCCACCGGAAGTAAGTGCTGCAATGAATTGTTCGTTGGCGAAAATGTCGAGCTTTTTCACGTCTTCACCCTGGACATTTTCACGTCCGGTAGATCCGAGGATATCAACGAGACCCGCTTTGTTAACTTCACGGTTAACGATTTTCGCTGCGATGCCGATATCGCGTAATAGGCGACTTAGCTCGCCTTTCGCGTAAGGGAAGTCGCGTTGGCGCTCTATGATAAACTGCCCGAGGGTGGTGACTTTTCTTGGTCTGTTCATGATTTCTGATTGCGTTTGCCTGATTGATTGCTGATGGGAAGTTACAAAAGCCTGATAGAAAATCAGGCAGTGTCGGGAATACGGATTTGGCCGGCGAGAAGGTAGAGGGCGGCCATACGCACTGCTACACCGTTTTCTACTTGGTCGAGGATGATATTTCCGGGTCCGTCGGCGACTTCGGAAGTGATTTCAACACCGCGGTTGATTGGCCCGGGGTGCATGATGGTGATGGGCTTGCCTACTTTGTCGAGGAGGGCGCGGTTGATTCCGAAAACCCTGGCGTATTCCCGTTGGGAGGGGAAGAAGCGGGTGTTCTGGCGTTCCAGTTGAATGCGTAGCACCATGGCTACGTCGCACCAGCGGAGGGCTTCTTCGGTATTATGGCTGATGAGAATGTCGGGCTGTTGAAGAAGCGGACGTTGTATCAGGGTTTTAGGGCCGCAGAGCAGCACTTCAGCCCCCATTTTTCGCAAGCAAAATAAGTTCGACATGGCCACGCGTGAGTGGAGGATGTCGCCGATGATGGCTACTTTAAGGCCTTGGAGGCTGCCATGTGTTTCGCGCATGGAGTAGGCATCGAGGAGTGCTTGTGTAGGATGTTCGTGTGCTCCATCGCCGGCATTGACAATGACCGCAGAGCAGTGACGGCTCAAGAATACCGGTGCTCCAGGGCTGGGATGCCGCATTACAACCATGTCCACCTTCATCGCAAGGATGTTGTTGACCGTGTCAATTAGCGTTTCGCCCTTACTGACAGACGATCCGGAAGCAGAAAAGTTGACAACGTCAGCCGAGAGTCGTTTTTCTGCCAGCTCAAACGATAGTTTAGTGCGGGTGGAGCTCTCGAAAAAGAGGTTGGCAACGGTGATATCCCGGAGAGAGGGGACTTTTTTTATTGGCCGGTTGATGACCTCCTTAAACTGGTCGGCGGTGCGAAAAATCAACTCAATGTCGGCAATACTAAGATCACGAATGCTTATAAGGTGGCGGACACTGAGGGATTCGTTTTGCATAGTTTAACTTAACGGGATAGCAGCCAAACGGAGTCCTGGCCTTCGGATTCGGCCCAGGAAACCACTACTTTCTGAGTGTTTAAAGTATGAACAGATTGGCCGAGGTAATCGGGTTCTATAGGGAAATGCCTGCTGAACTTGCGTTCGATGAGGCAGAGTAACTGCACTTGTTCGGGTCTGCCGAAATCGAGGAGGGCATCGAAGCCGGCACGCAAGGTTCGTCCAGTGAAAAGAACATCGTCGATGAGAATCACTTTCTTCTTTTCAATGTCGAAGGGAATATCGGTGACAGAAGCTACCAACGGTTCATCGCGTCGGCGAAAGTCGTCGCGGTAGAAGGTTACATCGAGTAATCCAAGGGGAATGGCTTTACCAGTGAAGTGACAAAGCCGTTGTTGTAAGCGTTTAGCAAAGAGGCTTCCGCGGGGTTGAAGCCCGATAAGGCGTGTCTGGCTAAAGTCGCCATGGTCTTCCATCAGTTGGTGGCAGAGCCTGTCCAACATAATTTGGAGCGTTCGGGCATCGAGTAACAACCGCTTATCCATGGTGCGGCAAAGGTAAGCAGAAAGCATTTGCCCTCCGACATCTACAGCCCGCCTAAATCAAGCAGAACTGCAAATTCTTCGTCGGTGAGGGGCATTACACTTAACCTGCTCTGGCGAATAAGTCCGACATTCTGTAAGAGTGGATGGAGTTTTATTTCGCTCAGTTTCACTGGTTTGGGAAATGCTTCAAGCGGCTTTACCCTTACCGCCGACCAGCGTTGGTCATCGGTAGTAGGGTCTTGAAAAGCTTCTTCCACTAGTTCCATCAACCCAACAATTTCTAACCCGATGTTACTGTGGTAGAAAAGGGCTTTATCACCCTGTTTCATCGCACGTATATGGTTGCGAGCGAGGTAGTTGCGAACACCGTCCCAAGTTCCGATGCCTTCGCGGCAGAGGTCATCCCAGGAGTAAGCGTCGGGTTCGGATTTCATTAGCCAGTAAGGCATCTATTATGCTTGTTATGGATTATTTAAACGAAAGAAAGTCAGGTTGAACCAAACAGTGTTAGAATACAATTTGGGCTGACTGTAATGATTGGATTTAAGAGAGGAAAAGATTCTTTTCATGCCTTCACCCATTTCTCGCATGACTTTACAGGTTTTTAGGACGTAGGCAATTTTTGCATTTCGAGAGTCATGTCGGTTATCAAGGGCTTGAAGGTCTTCTACACTCAAGGTAGATAATAAAGGCCCCGGACTCTTGATTTCCATTCTATCATCAAAAAGCAAAACTTCAATGCCCCTGCCTTCAGCGGCATAATCTCGATGCGCAATGGCATTCAGTAAAGCCTCACGACAGGCCTCCTCTGGAAAGGCAAAAACTTGTTCGAACTTGGCCTCACTGGTAAATCGGGTACTCATTGACAAGTATGGACGTAAATTATCCCACGCTTTCTCAATCAGTTCAAACAAATTCCCTTGTTGTACTTCATCGCTCACGACGTTGTACTTTTCTCCGGATAACAATTCGGTTCCGGCTATTCTTACTATTCGTATCTGACATCGGGGATGCCATTTTTGAATGTCTTTAGCGAATAGCAACAGAGCAGCTCTTGTAAGTTTCAGCCCTCCGATGGTATATTCTGCAACGCCCATTTGCTGTAACAATCGTTCAGGTGTAATGCCATGGAGTATTTCCACGCTAAGGCGCTCTAAAAGGGTTAAATCGAGGTCTATAAGTTGAGCTCCGTAAACAAACTGACGGTCATAAGACCTCGATTTAATTTCATTTCTTTCAAACTGTAGCCTTTTTAAATTGGCGGGAACAGTTTGTCTTTTTTCATTTCGACTCATTACCCTTCCATCCTTCAATTGATAAATTTCAGATAATCCTTTATCCACCTGAAAGAACAAGACTAAGCGGCCATCTATCAAAACCTTCTGACGATACACCATAGGCAACTGTTGATTTTCATCAACCCAGTTAAAAGGGGCATTCATCATTAACTCAAGGGCATTTTCATCATGAGGGACTCCAGTTATGGTTCCATCATCTTCAATTCCTATAATAATTTCGCCTCCATCCGTATTGGCAAAAGCTACCAATGCTTCGCCGATATCTTGACTTATTTTCTTGGCAAGCCTTGGTTTTTTAGCATCAGGCTTACCTTCCCATGCCGATTTAAATTCACGGAAGTCACTTTCTCCTATGAGAATGGAGTTTTTGATTCGTTCACTAAGTAAAAGTGCCTCCACTAATTGCTATTTGGAAATAGAATAAATTATACCAATTCCAACTGAAAACGTTCCGGTTGTAGTTGAATGGCAGAAGTTAGTTCTTGTTCTAAGAGGTTCGCCAAGGTTCTCATATACAAAATAACGTCTTCCTTTTGATTTCGCTGTAACTGCCGCTTTCCGCCTGGCAACATTCGCAGCACACGCTCATCGCTAAGGTCTTCGAGCCTCATCAGGTCATCTGTCGTCATTCCAAAGTCCATCATTCTTTCTATAATCAGGTCGAGCGGAGCGCCGGTAGTAGGGCAGAAGTCCATCACTTGTTGCTTCCAGTCGCCATAACGCTGCATGGCATAACGGTGAATTTCTTCTTTGGTAAATGCGGTGAGTTCCTGAGCAAGGTGCCCGCAATTGCAGGAACCCATGTGTCCCCACATATAAGGTGCGCCGGATTCTATGCGGTTAGCAACAGCACGAAGTGCTTCAATGAGTCTGGAATTGGCTTTAGGCATGTCTTAATCTGATTACCCAAATTTAACCCAAAACCCCCGCGTAAGGTTTTTAAATTTGGAAAATGAAGCAACTCCTATTGTTCCTTTTGCTAACACTTAACCTGGCGCATCATTCGAGTGAATTGTTGGCTCAGGCCACAATTTCTGCCGGACCTATGCCGGGCTATTCAGAGCCGAGAGAAGTTGCTATTTGGTTGCAGACGAATCAGCCTTCTAAGGTGAAACTTAGTTATTGGCCTTTACAAGCACCTAAGCAAGTTCAACAAACCGAGGAAGTGCAAACTTCAGCAGATAAAGCCTTCTGTTACACCTTCGTTTTACCGCTACTTGAACCAGGTAAAAAATACGGATACAGCGTTCAACTCAATGGGAAAACGCAAGCATTCGCTCGTCCACTTCAATTTCAGACTGCACCGCTCTGGCCTTGGTGGCCTGATACGCCTGAAGTGACGTTCGCACTGGGCAGTTGTGCGTTTGTGAACGATTCGCTCTACGACCGTCCGGGGCGTGGTTATGGGGGAGACTACCAGATATTCAATCACATTGCTTCTTACCAACCCGATTGGATGCTTTGGACCGGCGACAATACCTACTTGCGGGAAGCTGATTGGGGCTCACGTTCCGGCGTATTGCACCGTTACAGCCATACCCGACAGTTGCAAGAGATGCAAGCATTGTTGCAAACTGCCCACCATGCAGCCATTTGGGACGACCATGATTATGGCCCTAATGACGGTGACCGCGGCTTCGACCGCAAGCATCTCACCCGTGAAGCGTTTCGTCTGTTCTGGCCCAATGCGCCTCGTGATCCGGAGCGGAAAGGGAATTACGGCATGTTTAGTTGGGCGGATGTGGATTTATTCCTCCTCGACGACCGAACGTTTAAAACCCCCAACGACCGCGACAGCACCGAAAGAACAATACTCGGACAAGAGCAGATTCAATGGCTGATTGATAACCTAAGTTCGAGTAGGGCAAGGTTTAAGTTGGTTTTGGTAGGAAGCCAATTCCTGAATCCAAGCATGAGCAAGGAAAATTTTATCAACACTCCCGCCGACAGGACTCAAATTATTGAAGCATTAGTGAAAGAGAATATCTCTGGAGTCATGTTCATCACTGGCGACCGTCATTTTACTGAATTGAGTATGTTGAAGTTGAGTAACGGGAAAGAGTTGTACGACTTAACGTGCTCTCCACTAACTTCGGGCGTCGCCCGAGGCAAGTATGAAAAAGAAGTCAATGAGTTGAGGGTGGAAGGAACGCGGGTAAACGATCGCAATTTTGCTTTGCTGAAAGTGACAGGAAAGGGCAAAGAGCGAAGATTGAACATTCGCATTATCAATGCCCGCAATGAGAAGGTTTGGGAGAAGGAATTGCAACCGTAAATTAGATGATGACAAGAACTACTTGGTGTTTATTAATGGTCTGTGGCCTGATATCGTTGGCCTGTTGTAACAAGGAGGGAACGCCAGATAAGCAAATTCCTGATCAGGTATTAACTCCGCCAGTTCTCACGGTGGATACCGTTTATACTGGTTCAGGTATTTTCTGGGGGATGGTGAGGTTGCCGGATGGCCGCGTTTTGCTGACCGAGAAATCGTCGGGCTTGTGGTTGCTGGATACTTCAACAAAAAACCTGAGTACGGTATCGCATACCATCATGGGAACAGACACTCGCGGACAGGGTGGCTGGCTCGACTTATGCCTTCACCCGAATTATTCTCAAAATGGGTGGATTTACTTAGTCAACTCGTTCAATAATGGAAGGATCAGATTAATGCGTTTTCGTTTGTTCGGGAATCAAGTGCAGGATTTAAGCACTATTTACGAAAGCACTGACCGGACGTCTTGGTTTGGGCATTATGGAAGCCGCTTGGCATTCGGGTCGGATGGAAAATTATTTTGGAGTGTAGGAGAAGGAGGAAGTGGAAGTCAAGGTGGTGCAACCTCTATCAATCAAAACGCACAAAACACAGGATCTATTTGGGGGAAGATTTTGAGGATGAACGACGATGGAAGTTTGCCATCGGATAATCCCATTTTGCCGGGCCAAAGTCAACCGGGATTTGCGTGGTCTTACGGACATCGCAATCCCCAAGGGTTAGTGTTTGATTTAAGTGGAAGACTTTGGAGTACGGAACACGGCCCTCGTGGTGGAGACGAACTTAATCTGATAAAAAAGGCATCGAATTACGGCTGGCCTATTTATTCAGAAGGAATTAACTACGATGGAAGTTTGATTTCCAATGGTCATCTCGCTTCTGGAATCGCTTCCCCTTCGATGTTCTGGATACCTTCACCGGCGTTTTGCGGAATGACGGTGTTGCATCATCCGCGCTGGAATGCCTGGAGAGGTCAGTTGGTGCTCGGATGTTTGGTAAATAAAAAGCTGAGGCGACTTAAACTCAACGGTGACACAGTTACGGAAGAGGCCAGTCTGTTAGATAACTTCGGTAGAATTCGAAATGCTGTCTGTTTCCCCGATGGGGAGCTATGGGTAAGCATAGAGAATCCCGGAAGGCTGGTAAGAGTAAGAACCATTCAATAACTCCCCACTCACGGAAGCTCCCTTGCTTATGGGTTGGGAGCTTGCGATTTCTTACTTGATAAAGGTTTAGATTACTCGCGACTGGGAGACCCAGTAACACAACTGGGAGACACAGTAACGTGACTGGGAGACCCAGTAACTCGACTGGGAGACCCAGTAACACAACTGGGAGACACAGTAACGCGACTGGGAGACCTAGTAACACGACCGGGAAACACAGTAACACGAC
>CALSBM010000038.1:0-29079 GCA_943373175.1 Chitinophaga pinensis
ATCGGAGTTCGGAACTCGGACAGCGGAGTTCGGAACTCGGACAGCGGAGTTCGGAACTCGGTCATCGGAGTTCGGAACTCGGACAGCGGAGTTCGGAACTCGGACAGCGGAGTTCGGAACTTGGTCAGCGGAGTTCGGAACTCGGACAGCGGAGTTCAGAACTCGGACAGCGGAGTTCGGAACTCGGGCATTATCTCTGTAGAATATACGTACCGCATTAATCGACATATAATGTCAGAAGGCATTTTCGAAAATCTTGTCCAACGCATGATTACTCGAAAGTCACATATTTATAAACAGTTTATTTGTGGTTCTTCGCTTTTTTTTATGGCACTTTTCCCGCTGATTCCAACGCTGGTTTGCGCTGATCAGCGGGAAACTTGTCAATCTAAAAAGCTTTTACGGTGGTGGATAATCTTTTTGCAAATTTGTACCTGTTTGAAGCTTTCTACTTTTTAAACAAGGTGCAAAAAGATAATGCTAAAAAGACATTCGTGTAATCTCGACACCGGATGGATATTCTAAGTCACCTCTGTTTTCAACTGTTATAAATACCTCAGAAAAGTCGAATGGTGTAGTAGAAGAAAAATTCGTTTTTTGGGCATTTTTTACTACCAATTGGCCAACATTTTTAACTTGTTTTTCCTTTGTAACAATCCAAACTGAATAGTTGTTACCTGGAGGAGTTAGACGATCTGGACTGGCTAAGTTTTCTGCAGTAATTTCTAAAACGAAATTCTTTAGTTTGTCAGTTTTCTTTTTTAGAGAAAAGGTAGCTGCAGGAACTACGCTAGAAACAGGAAACTTTTTTGATGTTGTACAACAACTAATGATTAACATTAGCGAAAGAGTAACTAAGACACTGGTTGGTTTCATTATTTTAAATTTAAGTTGATTGAAAAAATTGACAATGGGTTTTAAAAGTGGATATAAACATCGGTAAAAGAATCATCTCTGAAGTCGAATAATACTACAATGGGTCAATCATTTTTTAACCATTTAGATACTAAGTTAATTAAAGGAAGGTTCTTAATTCTCTTAATGCCTTTGTGATTGAATTAATTCGATTCTGTAAACCATTAAACAGTTAAATCTATTAAGGACTTCTTAATTTCCTTCACATTTTAATGGGTTAATAATTTTGATTTTTATGATTACGGCTATCCATTATTTTCTACCCGTAGAGTATCTCAGCGGTGCAGGATGAATAAAGAGCATTTTTTTCTTGGTAAAGAAAGTGTGTGAAACTGCAACCGAAATATCCTTTTAACGGTAAATAGTTAAACTAGATTTCAGCTTTGCCAAAACAATTAGCTACTCAAACACCTGTTCACAGGTACTAATTAACAGAGAAAGCTACATTGAGCGAAAGAACGCTGTTTTTTCCGTCAGGGAAAATATAGTATGCGCCATTGTAATTTTTATTTTTACCCACTTTGTTAACTCCGTAACTATACCTCAAACTGAAACTTAGTACATTAAAGTCAAAGCCTACTCCGCCAATAAACCCTACGTCAATTTTATTGTAATTGTCTGTAGATATGTTTCTTTCAAAATCAAATGGACTGAAACTGGATTCATTAGAAACCTTTCCACTTACCAGAAAGCCAACGTAAGGCCCAACCTGAATATTGAAATTTTTTGCAAAATTAATTACCCCTAGAACAGGTATTTCCAAATAATTAAAAGTGTACTTCACAGAACCATTCGCAAATACATTGTTGTAAGTATTTTTTGCGCCTTTGGTAGTGTAGTAAATTTCCGGTTGAATGGCAAAAAAGGAAATAATAGGAACTTTTGCAAAAATACCAGCATTAAACCCTATCAGGGGATTTTCGCTATTTACATCTTTGGTATATAAGTTACTGACGTTTGCGCCAACTTTAAAACCTACTTTGAAAGTGCTTTCATCACTTGTTTCCTGTGCGAATGTATTGGAGGAAAATCCGCAGAGTAGCCCCGTTACAAAAAATGTATTAATTAAATGATGCTTTTTCATTTTAATTTTATTTCTGTGAAACTGTATTGTTTCAACTATGTAAAGGTGCCGTGTTTCAAACGTAGGCAAGTTATATAATTAGAAATTATAGTTGTATAATTAGGTTACTGTGTCTATAAAACATTTTTCAACCCCAAAACCGTGTTCTCTAAGCCGGCAATAGGAAGACTATGTATTAAATTTTAAAAACTTGTTCGCTTGGTGATAAACTTATGCATTTGCCCCCTTAACGCCATTTTGGCCGCTCTCTTAGACAAAAAGGCAGGTAATTCGCTTATAATCAAGCCAATTTGTCTATTGTCGAGGGATGGTGAAAGGTTTGATTCAGCCTCTCTGAAGTTACAAACGCTATGAATCTCAACCAATTTACCATCAAAGCTCAGGAAGCTGTTCAAAAGGCAGCCGAGCTGGCTCAGAGCCGTTCCCAGCAAGCCATTGAAACGGCGCATTTGCTCAAGGGCATTATCGAAACCGACGATCGCATCCTCAGTTTTATTCTCAGCAAATCGGGCGCTCACGAAGGCCCCTTGCAACAGGCCGTTGAGGCTGAATTGAACCGCTTTCCCAAAGTCAGCGGTGGACAACCTTATCTCAGTCAGGATGCTCAGCGCACCCTCGTAGAAGCTCAAAGCATCGCCAAGTCGATGAAAGATAGCTATGCCGCAGTGGAACACCTGATTCTTGCCCTGCTGGAAAACAAAGACTCCGTAGCCCGGATGCTTAAAGATGCCGGACTAACCTCGAAAACCGCTAAAGCCGCCATCGTGGAATTGCGCAAAGGACAAACCGTTAACGACCCACATGCCGAAAACAGCTACCAAGCTTTAGACAAATACGCCCGTAACTTAAATGCTTTGGCCGAATCCGGCAAACTCGACCCCGTTATTGGACGAGACGAAGAAATCCGACGTGTCATTCAGATTCTCAGCCGAAGAACGAAAAACAACCCCATCCTTATAGGAGAACCCGGCGTCGGGAAAACCGCTATCGCCGAAGGCATTGCCATGCGGATTGTGAACGGCGATGTGCCGGAAAACATCAAAGGAAAAGTCGTATTCTCTCTGGATATGGGCGCATTAATTGCCGGTGCCAAGTTTAAAGGAGAATTCGAAGAACGCCTTAAAGCGGTGGTGAAAGAAGTCATCGGCTCTGAAGGCGAAATCATCCTCTTTATCGACGAAATCCACACCTTAGTGGGTGCCGGCGGCGGTGGTGAAGGCGCTATGGATGCGGCCAATATCCTGAAACCCGCACTGGCTCGCGGAGAATTGAGGGCCATAGGCGCGACTACCTTAGCGGAATACCAGAAATACTTAGAAAAAGACAAAGCCCTCGAAAGGCGTTTTCAAAAAGTGATGGTAGAAGAACCCGATGCCGCCGATGCTATCTCCATTCTGCGTGGGCTGAAGGAACGCTACGAAACCCATCACAAGGTTCAGATTCGTGACGAAGCCATCATCGCTGCGGTGGAGTTAAGCCAACGCTACATCTCCGACCGCTTTCTTCCCGACAAAGCCATTGACCTAATGGACGAAGCCGCTTCTAAACTGAGAATCGAAATCGATTCTGTTCCAGAAGAAGTGGACGAATTAGACCGCCGCATCATGCAACTGGAAATCGAGAATGAAGCCCTCAAACGGGAGCAAGACGAAGAAAAGCTGAAAGTTTTAGCCCACGACATCTCCAGTTTGAAAGAAGAACGCGATGCGCTGAAAGCCCGCTGGAGAATGGAAAAAGACGTAGTGGAAGCCATTCAGCAGCAGAAAACCTTGATGGAGCAATACAAACTCGAAGCGGAACAGGCGGAACGTGCTGCCGACTACGGCAAAGTGGCCGAAATACGCTATGGAAAACTCAAAGAAGCAGAAGCAACCCTGAAAGCCAGGCAAAAAGATTTGGTTGAACTTCAACTTGACAGTAAAATGCTGAAAGAGGAAGTGGATGCCGAAGACATTGCCGGAGTAGTAAGCCGCTGGACAGGAATACCGGTGAGTAAGATGGTGGAAAGTGAGCGCCAGAAATTGCTTAGGTTAGAAGAAGAGCTCCACCGAAGGGTGGTAGGTCAGGAAGAAGCGATTGAAGCCATAGCCGATGCGGTACGTCGTTCTAAAGCCGGCCTTCAAGACACCAAACGACCTATCGGTTCCTTCATTTTCCTCGGTTCTACCGGAGTCGGCAAGACTGAACTGGCAAAAGCATTGGCAGAATTCCTCTTCGACGACGAAAACGCGATGGTTAGAATCGATATGTCGGAGTACCAAGAAAGGCATACCGTATCGAGGTTAATAGGCGCACCTCCCGGCTATGTAGGTTACGATGAAGGCGGGCAACTCACCGAAGCGGTGCGTCGAAGGCCGTATAGCGTGTTGTTGTTGGATGAAATCGAAAAAGCTCATCCGGATGTCTTCAACATCCTGCTGCAAGTGCTCGACGATGGACGACTCACCGATAGCAAAGGGCGGGTGGTAAACTTTAAGAATACCATCATCATCATGACTTCCAACCTCGGCAGCAGCTTAATTCAGGAACAACTGGCGGATTACTCCGAAGGCGATTTCGATAAGTTGGATAAAACCCGCGATGCGCTTTTTGAATTACTGAAACGTACCATTCGCCCGGAATTTTTAAACCGAATTGATGAAGTGATCATGTTCACGCCCTTGAGCCGAGCCAACATTAAAGGCATTGTGAAGCTGCAAATGGAGAAGCTACGTAAGCAATTGGAAGAGAAAGGCATACACATGGCGGCTACACCGGAAGCGGTTGCTTATCTGGCCAAAGAAGGGTACGACCCACAATTCGGCGCAAGACCGCTGAAACGACTCATTCAGCGTAAGGTGCTGAACGAGTTATCGAAGCAATTGCTGGCCGGCTTGGTACAAAAAGATTCCACCATCCTGCTCGATGTGGACACACAAGGCAGACTGCATTTTGGCAACGACAGCATTATATTGAATTAAGGGAGAAGAGATTAAAAAGAAACAGGCCATCACGGATATTGTGATAGCCTGCTTGGGTTTTATATAGGATTGAACTTGTGGGTTTCAGTTTGGAAAAAGGATAGCTTCTTTGTAAGAGTGAAGAAACAAGGATAGTCGTATCAAGGACGATTCTATGTACTTTTTACCGCTTTAACTTCCTGACTTATTTCGTCCATCGTCATGGAAGACAGACCGTATTTCTCAGCTAATGTTACACATTGGTTGAGGTTTTGCCGCATAAGTTCCTTGATGATGAGTTCAAGAAACTCATTGAAAGTGAGTTGGTCTTTTTTGATTCGAAACTTCTTAATTTCAAATTCAGAAATAGCAATATTGAGTATTCTCATGCCTTGAATAAGTTGCTTAAAAATAAACTGAATATTGGGAAAATGCGGTAGGGATTCTCGCGCTTCAAACTAGTGCACCTTAGCCTTCTTGTTTATCCCTTCTCTTCTTCCAACCGAAGAAAAGCATCAATAACAAGGTAAAGGCATACACCGCAGCGAGAGCTGGCTTTTCGATTTGGCCTGTGTCCCAATCTACTGATTTCATCAGTCCGCGAGCTATAAGAAAGAAGATAATCCAGTAGGTAAATCCGAGTCGAATTAGCTTGTTCATATTGTTTGCAACATAATTCAGCGATTCAATTTCACCAAGTCAATTCTATGGATGAATGCAAAATCCAGCCAGTAGAAAGCCATATTGATGTTTTCTCGATCCCGAAGGGATTACAGGTTGATAGACCTGGTTGCTCTAATCGTTGTTCGACTCCTTCGGAGTCGTATAGAGGTGGATTGATGGTATTCTATAAACATACGACCCGTTCCGGGTCAGGCGATTACGTCCCGCTAATGCCCAGAATCCCGCGCAAAATCGGCTTTAACCCGCTAAAGAAAAACTCCACCGCAATCACCATCACGATAAGCCCCATCAGGCGCATCATCACGTTATTGCCGGTTTCTCCTAACAGTGCAATGATTTTTGAGGAGCTGAGCAAAATGAGGTAGGTCAACGCGATAACCAGCAGTATCGACAAGATGAGGATTGCCTTGAGTTCCGGCGCTTCGGCCTGTTCCATCAGTACAATGGCGTTGGTAATAGCGCCGGGGCCGCAAATCATCGGGATTGCCAACGGTGTTATGGAGATATCATTAACATAACTCCGTATTTCGGTGTCTTTAATTTTTACTTGTCCAAGGCGAGCCTGCAACATGTCCATCCCCATCATAAAGAAAATCACCCCGCCTACTATCCTCAAGCTGTTGAGCGAGATTCCGAAAAAACGGAATAGCAACTGCCCAAAAAACGCGAAAACCATGAGGGTGATAAACGCTACAACCGCAGCTTTCCGAGCGGTGCGCCTTCGATGGCGGACTTCCAAATCGGCGGTCATGGTCATGAAGATGGGCATCGTACCCAAGGGGTTGATCAGGGAGAAAAAGGACGTAAGACAGAGTAAAGCGAAGGCCGTGAGTTCGGCAACAGGAGTCTGAATAATCAGAAGGTTATGGAGCATCTGCAAGGGTATTTTCAGCCGATTCGGCCAATTCATTAGAAAGCGCAAACATGGCTTTGAATGGAACAATCCCAAAAAGAAGGGCGGAGATACCGGAAACTGCGCTGGCTATCAACCAGGAATACCCCCAGACTAAGCTGGAGTTTCGAAGAAAAACAAAGAGTATCCCACTTCCGGCGAGCCAAGCCAGCCAACCCAGCACCCGATTTAATCGGAGAAAATGGCCTTCTCGTTTACCGCAAGAGATAATTTGAAAAATTACGACCGGCAAATGAGTCAGACAAGAGGCCATAGCTGCTCCTTCTGCTTTGTACATCGGAATTAAAAGAAGGTTGAAACCAAGGTTACAAACAAGCCCAAAGGCAGCAATACGAAGCATTGGCTTGGTGTAATGACCTGCAGTGAGCAAAGTCCCAAAAACATACGTAAGGCTCAGCGGCATGAAAGCCGTCATCAGCCAAGCGAAAGAAGTGGCATGTTGCGGATTGTAATCGTGGTACAACATCCGCATAATTGGTTCGCCGAAACACCAGCCGGTAAGTGCTAGAATTCCTCCCGCAACCAGCAAACCCTGCCACGCAATTTCTACAAACGGACGCAATGCAGCAGGCGTGCGCAGCTTAGAGGCGAATGCCGGAAGTAAAAACGAGCTTAATAGTACTGGTAGCATCTGAAATGCATCGGTAAGCCGGTACGCCGCTGCATAGGTATCCACTTGAAACGCCCCATCCGGTAGAAATTTCTCCAGCAATACCGCATCTATTCGGGTATAAAACGACGTAAGTAAACCAAGTATAGCAAACGGGATGGTGGTTTTGAATACCGGAAGTAGGCGTTCAAACTTGAACTTAGGCTTCCAAGTACCTGCTCTTTTGGCTACATTCCAATACATCACAAGGTTTCCTGCCAGAAAACCAATTGTTTGCCCCCAAATATATCCCCATATTAAACGCTCTCCCCGAAACCACGGATGCAGCACCAAAGGAAGACATATTAAAACCATGACCGCTTTATCGAGGATGGAGAAAAAGCTGTCTAACTTATAGAGATGTAGGCCGTTGACATAAGATCGAAAAAAGGAAAGGTTGATGACTAACACATGGTTAAGGGCAATCACCATTAAAAGAGGAAAGTGTTCTTCGTATCCAGCGAGCCAACCGGCGAAGGCCACTACCAGTAAATATGTTAAACCTAATAAAATTTTTAGCCCCCACATGCCCGGCCAATACTTGCGCAAAACCGAGGGCGCACGGGCCAGCAAACTGCCGTTGTAGTTAGCTAAACCCATGTCAGGAATGATGGCAAAAAGCAGCGAAAAGCTGTATAGCGTGTAGAAAATGCCATAATCGTGACCGGCACTCAGGTTCTGAACTCCACGGTCGATACCGAAGATCCAAAGCGGCTTCACCAGTGCATTGAGCACGATAAGCAGCGCGACATTCTTATAAAAATGCTTGGTTTCCGGCATAAGGCGGGCAAAAATAGCCTGATAGTCCGAATTTTACGGCTGAAAATGCTAAACGCGGAACAACTATACTTTTTGCGCTCTGCCCTGGCGAGTCGCAAAATCAACTGGAGAGGCCGGAAAAACGTAGGTGATATACGCTCAGTGCTCGTCATTCGCATGGATGAAATCGGCGATGTAATCTTGGGTTTGCCTGCCTTATCAGCACTCAGAGCGGCTTTGCAGGGCATTCCTATTACCGTTTGGTGCAAACCACTCACCGCCGATTTGTTTCACCACAGCGGCTGTGCGGATGAAGTGGTAACACAGGCCAACAATTTGGCTCGACATTACGACTTGGTCGTCGATTTACGAGGCACTCGCGAAAGTTTGCGGGTAGCGCTTCGTCTGAAGCCTTTACTCTTACTGGACAGAGGTAGTGTTAGGTTGAAGTATAAAATCCGTAAGCAAGTAGGGCAAGTACATGAAACACGGGTAAACTGGGAAGTTCTAACGCCGATTATCGGGCCTGTTCCTGAAAACGACCTTTATCCTTTATTAATGCCTGGAAACAGGCACGAGCAAACAGCCCGATTGTTTCTTCAGCGAAACGTAATTGAAAAGTTTGTTGTCTTTCACACGGGTGCTAGAAGATTGCTCCGCCGTTGGTCGATTAGCAAGTTTGCCGCACTTGCAGAAGCATTGCATCAAGAATTTGGGGTAGAAATCGTGTTTGCAGGAAGTGATGACGAACAACGCGATATTCAGCGTATTCAGGAACACATATCCTTTCCAACATACAGTTTTGCCGGCAAAGGCAATCTGATGGATTTCGCGGCACTATGTAAGCACGCTAGGCTGTTCGTGGGCAACGATAGCGGCCCAATGCACATCGCTAGTGCCTGCAGCATACCGGTTCTGGGCTTGTTTGGCCCCGGAATGCCCGATGCTTTTGGCCCTGCAGGGCCGTTCGTTCGGTACATTCATCATAAACTGCCTTGTCATCCCTGCGACCAGGTACACTGCGTAAGACCTGATAATCCGTGCATCAATCTAATTGAGTTAGACGAAGTACTCATTCAATGTAGGGAGTTAATCAAAAAAGAAGGGGAAATTTCCGTTGGTGTTGGCTAACGTGCAAGGAGTAAAATCAATTCTATGAAAAACTACGCTTTAACTCAAACTTTGCAATTCATACAAGTGGTTTTCTGAGCCGGCAGTTAATCTTTAACACATTAACTCCTAAAGCATCAGCAAGTTTTTGCGCTGAAAGGCAAATTAGAGTCGAAAAAAGAAAAGTTGGAACATTCAAACTGAGTTAAATGCAACTGCTTTAGTCTGGTAATATGACAATTAACCGATTCATGTTCATCCAAACAATGAATGCATTGCTTGCACTGAATAGGAAACTCAAAGAGGTAAACAGAGGCCTCGTTGCCTTGTTCATCGTAGTATCCAAAAGTTCCGTTTAATGCCATTTTGTTACGTTTTATGTGACTACCATGAACTGCGTTCTGTTAACGTTGCTTGTTAATGTGAAGCCATGATAGAAACACGTTTACACCTTGGCAATTTCATAAACCAGAGAATATTTCTTGATCAATTGTTTTGAAAATGGGATGAAAATTACGTCAAGCATTTCAGATTCAAGGAACGGCTAAATAGAAAAGCTCCAAAAAGAAAAAAGCCTTTCGGTTATGAAAGGCTTTTGGTGTTCCCTACTGGATTCGAACCAGTGACCCCTACCCTGTCAAGGTAGTGCTCTGAACCAACTGAGCTAAGAGAACCGTTGCTTGAGGATTGCAAAAGTAGTATTGTCCCTTGATTTGCAAAAACCGAATTCATAATAAACTAAAAAAGTGTTGACATTGGTTTTATGCCAACACTGGAGATTAGTGCGAACTTGCAACATGAACTTTCTTGCTCATTTTTATCTGGCCGGTGAAGAACCGGCGTGGATAGAAGGTCACTTTTTGGCTGACCATATTCGGGGAAGCAAGTTTACCGGATTGCCTGACGCTTTGATTTTAGGCATCAAACACCACCGGGAGGTGGACGTATTCACCGACAATCATTCTTCTCACAAACAAGCACGCGATTTAATCAGATCGGTAATGAGACGGTATTCCGGAGTGGTGGTTGATGTGTTGTTTGATCATTTTCTTGCCAAACGATGGAACGACCTTCACCCCCAACCCTTAGAAGAATTCAGCCGGAATGTTTACCGCATACTTTCTGAATCAAAGTACATTGAAGGTCGTCCTGCTTGGGTGTTGCAACACATGGAAACTCAAAATTGGTTGTGCCAGTATCGTGAAATTGAAGGCATAGACCGTGTTATGAGGGGTATGCACCGAAGAGTTGGACGGGACAACCCGATGGATCAAAGTGCTTTAGTACTTGAGTCAGTTTATTCTGAGCTCGATGCCTGCTTCATTCAGTTTTGGCCTGAATTAGTGCAGTTTGCTATTGAAAGCAGGAAGAAACTGCTTTAAGAGGTGAGCTGCTGCTAATTCTGGGACAAGTGAACCCTCTTTCATGGCCAGTTCTAGCTCGGTTAGGGTAGTTTCAAATCCGGATTGTTGCCTAAGCCATTGCTCTAATTGTTTTCGCCAGGTTTCGTTGAAGTCGGCTATCAATTGACGATTGCGGTTTTCCTTCCACCAACCGTTGATTTCAGTTTGAAGGCGATATCGCATCAACATGGCATAGATTTCTTCTAACCCTTCTTCCTTTAATCCTGAGCAAAGTCCTACTTCAGGTATCCAGCCGGAGGCAGAAGGTGGAAACAAATGCAAGGCGTGGCGATAGTCGGCAGCAGCTCGTTTCGAGGCTTGAAGGTTATCGCCTTCCGCTTTATTAATGAAAACAGCGTCGGCCATCTCCATAATTCCGCGTTTAATGCCTTGAAGATCGTCGCCGGCTCCCGCTAGCATGAGCAGTAGAAAAAAATCGGTCATGCCATGCACTGCGGTTTCACTTTGCCCAACGCCCACGGTTTCTACGATGATGAAGTCGTAACCTGCTGCCTCACACAACCGCATCACCAGCCTTGTTCTGGCTGCAACTCCACCGAGTGTAGTGCCGGAAGCAGTAGGACGTATATAGGCTGAAGGATTCACACTCAGGCGGGCCATGCGGGTTTTATCCCCAAGAATACTACCACCGCTTCTCTGACTGCTCGGGTCGATAGCAAGAACCGCAACTTTATAGCCTTTGCTCACTAAGAGTTCACCAAATGAATCAATGAAAGTGGATTTTCCAACTCCCGGCACACCGGTCAACCCGAGGCGGATTGCGTTTTGGCCATAAGGCAAGCATCGTACAAGAAATTCTGTAGTCCATGCCTCGTGCTCCGGCTTCCGGCTTTCTGCCATGGTAATAGCCTTGCTCAAGGCGGTAATTTCACCCCGAATTAATGCTTCAAACAAGGGTTCAATTTCGGGCAATGATTTCATGGGCGGTATTTCAGGTACTCAGTCCACGAACTGCATTGAACAAAAGTGGTATTTACCCAGCGATTATCTCGGTAAGACTTCTTTAACGTTTCAAAATGCGCATTTACGGGATATTCTTGCCCGGTGCTTAAACCATTGAATCCATCTTTAGGATTATGGTATCGCACTTCGTTATCGCATCGTGCTAACATCGCCAAACTGATGGCTTTTTCGTCAGCATCACGAGCTATCATGTACGCCTTAAGGTAGGCTTGTTTGGCTTTACTCAAATCGTAATACCCGGTTTGATTAGGAATACGCATGATATTTTGAGCAACTTCGGCGTCAGAGCGACTGAAATTACTTCCAATCCAAGAATTTCCATACCAAGACAGATTGTACCACACATTGCCAAGCTCTATCCAGTATTGAGCTGCTTTTGGGTCCAAATTCTTGACTTTCTGCATTTCAACAATCCTACTGACTATTTGAGGCTTACTCATGTAAGCAGTATCGCATTCCTGCTCTGCAAACGGCCCCTTTATCGGACTACAGCAGAACGGATAGTGCCGCATGAACGTAGCGTAAGCTGCACTTTTATCAAACCAGTAGCTTTCCGGTACAAGATCCCAAACCTGAAGAGCTAGTTCAGGTTGGTTCATTCTGAATCGTTGTGTACCACTCAAGTCCAGAAGTTTATTTTTATCAAGGTTAAATGACTTCAACAAATACAACTCCCAAGGCTTACGAAAAGGCTGATCTAACCAGGCAATCAAGCTGTCCGTGTCTTTGGCTTCACCCTTTTCATTCAAAAAGTAAAACAACTTATTGGTTGGTGTAGGGGTAACAGGAATAGGATAATGATCTTGCTCGAAAGAAGTGAAGTAAGAGGAAGCGCAAAAGCTCAAAGCACTCTCAAGAAACTGCCCTTCTTTCTGATATTTCCAAGCAAGTAGAAGTAGAAACTGATCCTTAAGCGGTGGTAAATCTGGAGATGCTTTAGAAAAGCGATCCAGAAAACGAAAATGATCATAGAGCGAATCTTCAGCTAAAGTTGAAATCTTCCCACGGTTCAAGATAAAGCTCATGATCCCAATCGCCTTTTGTTGCAAAACGAGCATAGAATCTGCGCTTCCATCCAATTTCATGTCTCGTAACAGCGCATTTGTATCGTTATACTTGCCATCCATCAAGGCCAAATAGGCCGAAATCGTCATCCAAAACGCTCGGCGTTTTATCGATTTTTTTCTGCCCAACGTTTCAAACATTTGCCTTAATTCTTGGGCATACTTACGATCGTCTTTTTGCTGACTTAGCACCACCCAAGAAGAAAGGCCGCTCAATTGAGGAGTCCACACCCAATCTTCCAACTTATTCAGCTCTCTAATTGCCAAAAGCTCCGTGAATGGGCTATTGGGATTAATGGCGATGGCATTCGCCAATTCCACTTTAGCCCTACCTACATTATTCAAGCCCTTCAATAAATACAAACCAAGTTTGTCCTGATCCAATGTAGTTAGCTTTAGTGATTGAGGAAACTGGGTTCCACTAAACATTTGCCGCGCCAGAGGACGTTTTTCAGGACAATGGAGGAAAATGCGTACCCATTCAAGATCTGCCTCTGCCAGTGTTTTGGGCTGACGTGAAAGCACAAACGCTTTATGCGCCAATGCCCACCAGTAAATGCAGGTTTGTGTTGGCGCTTTCTGAAGAAAGTATCGGTCAAACACCCGATTTATATCAGGAAAGTTGCCCATCATACGATTGATGCGGATGGCCTGATACGCTAATCGTAAACGGAGAAAGTTATCCCGAGTTAAGGCCAAGAGTTTGGATACTTCCAGCGACAATACCCTCAACGCACTGAAATTTCTATTCTGGCCTGTCCAAGGATCTTGATTAGCATCAAGAAACTCCAACTTTTTGGATAGAAGTAAATACTGAAGCAAATCGGGCTTTCGGAGCTTTCTAACATAAAGAATTAAGTCTGATTTCTGCTCCAATTGACGGGTATATAGAGCGGAAATGTCCGCTTCTTCTTCCCCAAATGCCCTCAGAAAAAGCTCGGGATCGGTGTCGTAAAGCCAATCATAAATGGCATTGTAGCTGATTTTTCCTTCCAGATAATCCACCCACTCCAATGTATTGGCTCGCTTTC
Organism: Chitinophaga pinensis; assembly: GCA_943373175.1. Classification (GTDB taxonomy): domain Bacteria; phylum Bacteroidota; class Bacteroidia; order UBA7662; family JAIXUI01; genus JAIXUI01. The sequence goes on from CALSBM010000038.1 coordinate 13,536, forward strand.
CGGCTTCTTCAGACTGTTTGCGGTATGAACTGTCGTTGTAGGGCGTGGAAAGTGCGTCTTCCGGATAACGAATAATGCCTTCGTTAAACAACCTGTTGGTCAGATAAAACATGGCTAAACGAGTGTCGGAACCATTTCCGGGATTAAAGAAACGAAAGGTATAGTCGCCGGGATCCGGGCCAGAGTAACACGCTTCGCCTGGAGCTTTCGGCCAAAAAACTAACGCGAGACTAACGCAAAAGGCCAACCACTTCACGAATCTTATCATGAGAAAAACGGTTCAAACAAGCGGGTGAAAGATGAAAAAAAGCAACGTTAAGGGTATCCTTACTGAGTAAAGGTCTGGCAAGCCGAACCGCCTCCTTTATTTGATTGAGTTGAGGAATTTCCAATCTGATTCGGTCTCCTTTTCGTATGAAAAGTCTGCCAATAGCGGTATCCTCCTGAACCTGGTACCAACCGGAACGGCCTTCGGGTATCGCAAATCCCCATAGTTCAGGTTTAGGTTCACGAATAATTCCTTTGAAACGACTTTCAGTAAACACTGCTCCCCATTGAAACATGGGCAATGCTAAATCTACAGGAACCGGATAGGGCTTCAATTTTTTTAGGTATGAAGCCATGAGTGAGGTGTTAAGAATTGAGTTTTCTACATCCGATTCCTGTACCGGTTCTAAATTGTAAACCATCAACATAAGCCGATCCACCGGCGGAACTCCCATAAGCAACCGATCACGAATCTGGCTTAGCCTGAGTGTGGAAGAAATCACCACACCTGACTTGTTCCTCACCACCTCCAGAAACCGGAAGTATTTATCGCGGGTTGAAACTGTCCAATCACAATCAAATTGCAGTTCTTGATACGGAAACAGCACTAAAGTATCTCCCCAATCTTCATGTCTGCATGTTTGCTTAATCTTCGTCAATACTTTGTCTGCTAAGTTTTCTACTTCAGTGAGCGGGAGATAAGTAAAAAGACGATTGGTTAAAAAAACAACCGGGACTGTTTGCTGGCCCCAGGTTTTCACAAATTGCTGATCAGATTCTTCATAACGATTAAACCTGATTTCGCCCAGAGGATTGGCCGTATGTATGGGATGCCAATCCACATCAAACAATCGTAAATAAACCCTTTCACCCCCAATCAGTTTCATCCAACTCACCGTTGCAGGTTCGGCTTCAAGCTGCGTGCGCCAGTAATAAGCCCCAACCCGAACATAATCAGGTTTGGTTTTCTTGCTGAAAGCAAAAAAGCCCGAAACTATCCCAATGACAATCAGGAGAAGCAATACCGCCTTTTTTCTCTTTGAATAGGAAGAAAACGGCAGGTTAATCATGCGTTAGATTCCTCCATTAACTGATCAAGAATCTGGATTGCCGCTTCGGCGATGACAGTTCCAGGGCCAAAAACGGCTTTCACCCCTTGTTGATAGAGGTAAGCATAATCTTGTTGAGGAATCACCCCACCTGCGACTACCATGATGTCTTCTCTACCCCACTTTTTTAACTCATGGATGAGCTCCGGAACCAAGGTTTTATGGCCAGCAGCAAGAGAACTTGCTCCAACTACATGGACATCGTTTTCTACTGCCATGCGAGCAGCTTCAGCGGGAGTTTGAAAAAGAGGCCCCATGTCCACATCAAATCCGAGGTCTGCAAAGCTGGTGGCAATCACTTTAGCCCCACGATCATGGCCATCCTGGCCCATTTTTGCAACGAGTATCCGTGGCCTTCTTCCTTCTTCCTCTTCAAACTTGCGGGCTTTTTCTTGGGCAAGTCCGAAGCTTGCATTACCACTTATTTCTTGAGAATAAACTCCTGATATAGATCGAATTACAGCCTGATAACGTCCATAAACTTTCTCCATAGCGTCAGAAATCTCGCCTAAGCTTGCACGATGGCGAGCAGCGATAACCGCCAATTCTAGCAAATTTCCGTCGCCTGTAGAGGCTGCCTGTGTGAGCGCTGCCAGTGCCTGATTTACAGCCTCCGTGTTTCGAGAAGCTCGGATTTCTGTTAACCGCCGAATCTGACTTTCCCTCACTTTTCCATTGTCAACTTCCAGTATGTCAATCTTATTCTCTTCTGTTGTTTGGTATCGATTTACACCAACAATTACTTCTTTTCCGGCATCAATGCGTGCTTGCTTTCTTGCGGCAGCTTCTTCAATCCGCATTTTAGGCAAGCCAGTTTCTATGGCTTTTGCCATTCCTCCCAACGCTTCTACTTCTTCAATAAGTGCCCAAGCGCTATCTGCGAGTTCCGCAGTTAATCGTTCTACGTATTCAGAACCTCCCCAAGGATCGATGGCCTGGGTGATGGCGGTTTCCTTTTGCAGATACAATTGGGTATTGCGGGCAATACGAGCGGAAAAATCGGTAGGAAGGGCAATTGCCTCATCCAATGCATTGGTATGCAGCGACTGGGTATGTCCGAGGGCGGCGGCTAAGGCTTCTGTAGTAGTTCGGGCTACGTTGTTGAATGGGTCTTGTTCTGTTAAGCTCCAACCCGATGTCTGACAATGCGTTCTCAATGCCATCGACTTCGGATTTTTTGGATTGAACTGCTTGACTATTTTAGCCCAAAGCAGCCTTCCTGCGCGCATTTTTGCGATTTCAGTGAAGTGATTCATGCCAATAGCCCAGAAAAAAGAAAGGCGTGGGGCAAAATCATCGATGTCTAACCCTGCCGCCAATCCCGTTCGCAAGTATTCTAATCCATCTGCCAAGGTATAAGCCAACTCGATTTCAGCGGTTGCTCCAGCTTCCTGCATGTGGTAGCCGGAAATAGAAATAGAGTTGAAGCGGGGCATATTACGGGAGGTGTAGGCAAAAATGTCAGCGATAATCCGCATCGAACTCAAGGGTGGGTAGATGTACGTATTTCGAACCATAAACTCCTTCAGAATATCGTTCTGAATAGTTCCGCTCAACTGCTCTGGTTTAATCCCTTGTTCTTCTGCTGCTACAATGTAAAAAGCCATGATAGGCAAAACGGCTCCGTTCATGGTCATCGAAACTGACATTTCGCCCAGCGGAATTTGATCGAAGAGGATTTTCATGTCTTCGACCGAATCAATGGCTACACCTGCCATTCCCACATCACCGGTTACTCGAGGATGGTCCGAATCATATCCACGGTGGGTTGCAAGATCGAACGCTACAGAGAGCCCCTTTTGTCCCGCAGCGAGGTTGCGTCGGTAAAACGCATTCGACTCTTCCGCCGTTGAAAACCCGGCATACTGACGAACCGTCCACGGTTGCCGGACGTACATCGAGCCGTAAGGCCCTCTTAAAAAGGGAGGAATTCCGGCACTGAATCCGGCAAGTTCCCTGCTATCGGTTGGGTTGGTTGAAGCTGATTCCATTTCAGGGATTGGTAATGGTCAAGGTATTGGAAGAAGTGCTAAACAAGGTAGTATATCGTTTCAGTGGAAAAGAAGCTGGCCCATTGGTGACTTGTCCTTCAAAATTCCACGACGAAGTGCAACAACCGCAACGAAGCAGTATAAGGCTGGCACTGTCGAGGTTCAACACATGACAAGGAGTGAGAGGCTGCCAAGAGCAGGTTCGTTCGTAAGCGCGAAACTCAGTAATTGAAGCCCGGTACAAAAAGGTGCCTCGATACCCAATTGGGAGTGCCACCATTCCTCCAACACTGTTGAGGGATTGAAACTGGGGAAGATTAAGGGAATACGTTTGCTCGAAAAAAATATCCGGAATTTGGTTGATGCCTTGGTTGTTTCTTGAACAGCTTGTTAACAGGAAAAACGCAAGCAGAAACCATAGTCCGCCTTTCATGACTTCGGATTATAATCGTAAAAGCCTTTCCCGCTTTTACGTCCAAGGTGCCCGGCAGCTACTTTTTGTTGCTGAATTCTGTTTGGACGAAATTTTCCATCGTAGAAAAACGATTCGTACATAGCAGAAGTGACAGAGAAATTAGTATCTACCCCAATCAAATCCATCAACCGGAATGGGCCCATTTTAAAACCTAACCCTTCCATGAGTTGGTCAATGGTTTCAAAATCGGCCACTCCTTCTTCCAAAATTTGCAAGGCTTCTACATAATACGGCCTAGCTACACGATTGACAATGAATCCGGGTGAATCAGCAGCATGAACTGGGGTTTTGCCCAGTTTTCGGGCTAAATCTTCCAGTAACTGAGCTACCTCCGGAGAGGTAGAAGCGCCGGAAATTACTTCAACCAGTTTCATTACCTGGGCCGGATTGAAAAAGTGAAATCCTGCTACTCGTTCCGGACGAGGAATTCCGGCAGCTATTCGAGTAACCGGAATCGAAGAAGTGTTGGTTGCGAGTATGGTCTCCGGACTGTTGATTTCAGCTAATTGCTGAAACAACTTCTGCTTAGGTTCCAACTTTTCTATAATGGCCTCAATCACTATGTCGGCTATCAGTTGTTGAGGGTGATTAGTATAGGAAATCCTCGACAACACTTCTTCTGCGACTTCCTGACTTATTTTTTGCTTCTGAACCAGCAAATCAATGGAGTTTCGATTAGCCGATTGAGCCTTATCGAGCATATCGGGATTAAGGTCGTACAAGATGGCCTTAAATCCGGCTTGTGCACAAATCTGCGCGATGCCAGCACCCATAGTTCCGGCACCTGCAATGGCGATAGTTTGAATTTGTTCTAATGTCATAATCCCATTCCAAGGTGAAACTGCTTCAGAAAACGAGCGTCGTTCTCGAAAAAGAGGCGTAAATCTCGAATACCATATTTGAGCATAGCCATGCGTTCAACGCCGATACCAAAGGCATACCCTTGGTATTTTTCAGGATCTATGCCGCAGTTAATCAATACCTGAGGATCAACCATGCCGCAGCCAAGAATTTCAACCCATCCGGTATGCTTGCAAACCGCACAGCCTTCGCCACCGCAGATGAAACAACTCACGTCCATCTCAGCAGAAATTTCGGTGAAGGGGAAGTATGAAGGACGAAAACGGACTTTCGAATCAGGGCCGAACATTTCCCTAACGAAGCTAAACAAGGTTTGTTTAAGGTCTGCAAAGCTGGCATCCTCTGCAATGTAAAGCCCTTCGACCTGATGAAACTGACAGTGTGCACGAGCAGAGATGGTTTCATTCCGATAAACCCTTCCCGGCATGATTGCGCGTAGCGGAAGTTGGCCTTTCATCATTTCTTGAACCTGAACAGAGGAAGTATGCGTACGCAGCAGTGAACCTTCCGGATTAGAGAGGAAGAAAGTATCCTGCATATCGCGGGCTGGATGGTCATCGTCGAAGTTGAGGGCACCGAAGTTGTGCCAATCGTCCACGATTTCGGGGCCATCGCTTAGGTTGAAGCCAAGACGCTGGAAGATGCCAATCATCTGATTCATGATTAGAGAAACCGGATGCCGGGAACCAGCCTCGTGGCCACCAGCCGGACGCGAGAGATCGGGGTGATCAGCATGTTGTTCTTCACGGGCTTCCAATAACTCTCTCAAGCTTTCAACCTTTTGTTCGGCAGCTTGCTTGAGCTGATTCAGAAGCTGGCCGGTATCCTTTTTTTCCGGACCGGGAACTTCCTTAAAATCGGCAAACAATGCAGCGAGTATGCCCTTTTTTCCGAGGTAGTGAATTCTGAATTGTTCCAGGGCTTCGGTTGAATTAATCTCCAGAGCGGTTAATTCCTGCAACAACGCTTCTATGCGGGACTTCATAAGCACGAAGATACTTTTCCATGTTGAAGGGGGGAACCACCTTTCCCTGTTTTCTTGATTTTCGTGTGCTATCGTGGTTTTTTTCCGTACTTCGACCACAAATTCATCAGCATGTTGCGCATAGGAATTGTCTGCTATCCAACCTACGGTGGCAGCGGGGTTGTAGCTACCGAGTTGGGCAAAGCTCTAGCCCAAGTTGGTCATGAGGTTCACTTCATTAGTTCAACTCAACCATTCCGACTCGACATCTGGAACGAAAAGGTGTTCTATCACGAAGTTAACGTGGCCTCCTACCCACTTTTCGAATATCCCCCTTACATTTTGGCCTTAGCAGGTGAACTGGTGGATGTGGTGAAGTACCACAAACTCGATTTGCTTCACGTTCATTATGCTATCCCACACGCTACAGCCGCACAGTTAGCTCAACAAGTACTCGAAGATGAAGGCATCATTATTCCAGTGATAACTACCCTTCACGGTACCGACATTACTTTAGTAGGGAAAGACAAGAACTATGAACCCTTGGTTCGCCTGGCCATCAATCGGTCGCAAGGGGTTACAGCCGTTTCGCATTCGCTGGCACAAGAAACCCGCGATGGCTTCCGTATTACTCGACCTATTGAGGTAATTCACAACTTTGTGGATACTGAGCGCTTCAAACCCCGCAAAACGGGGCACTTCCGTAAGGCAATTGCACCAAACGACGAACGCATTTTAGTACATATTTCCAACTTCCGTAAACTCAAACGCGCCGATTTGGTCATCGACATCTTTAGCAGGGTGAACAAAGAAATTCCGAGCAAACTGCTCTTGGTTGGCGACGGCCCGGAAAGACAGAAAGCCGAACAACTGGCTCGCGATCTACAAGTTGATGCACACGTTCGTTTTCTGGGGAAGCAAGAAGCAGTGGAAGAAATCCTTTCCGTTTGTGATCTTTTCCTGATGCCTTCTGAAAGTGAGAGCTTTGGCTTAGCCGCATTAGAAGCTATGGCCTGCGGGGTGCCGGTAGTCTCCTCCGATATTGGAGGATTACCGGAAGTCAACATCCCGGGTGTTACCGGCTACCTCTCCCCTATGGACGACGCAACAGACATGACCGAAAAAGCGTTAAGCATCCTCCGCGAGGACCAAGTGCTCGAAGGCTTCCGCCAGCGCTGCCGCGAACATGCCCTGCAATTCAGAATAGAAAATATTCTCCCTCACTACATCCGTTTCTACGAACAAATCCTCGGCAGACCAGGCGCTTGTTCGGGAAAGCAGGAATGAGGCTGCTGAACTGTACTGAAAAAACTGGTTAGTGTCATGCAAAAGCCTCAGTCTAGTAGGCTTGTTCTGGGACTTTTGGTTAGAGGGGCTGAGGCTAGATGGAGGGATGTTGAGCGGTTGGTTTTCTTCTGTCCACTATGTCAAGGTTTGATTTCAATTGGTGTCCCAATTTTTACCACGTTGTATAGTTCGTCAATTTCTTCGTCTGTTACTGCAATGCAACCTAAAGTCCAATCATACCAGCGATGAAACTTACCAATAAATCCAGTCCTGTTTCTAAGTCCGTGAATTTTAACGTCACCACCTGCAGGCTTTCCAAGTCGTTTTGCATTTTCAATGTCGTCCTTATTTGGATAAGAAATGCCTAGGTTTTTATGGTAACCACTATTCGGATTTTTGTCGTTGATTATGTAAAGTCCTTCGGGTGTTTTTTTGTCCCCTTCAAATTCTTTGTCACCGATAGGTTGTCCACCGAGTGAGATTTTATAAGTCTTTAAAAGTTGTCCGTTTGAATATGCTAACAACTGTTTTTTTGATTTAAAAACTACAAGCTTATCAATTTGGATGTCGGATGGAAGTTTTTCTTCTGGATAGAAATAATAAACTGTCAACCCTAAAAAAATAAGTGAGATTGTCAGCCAGATTAACCTTCTCTTTTTCATTACAATTGTCTTTTTGTCTATTCTTTGTAGGGTCTGCTAAAGTTGAACATAACGTCAGTCTGTGAACTAACTCATTTCCGGCCTTACAGAAGGTTGTTTTTTAAATTTTAGACTGATTTGCGGCATTCATTTTCTATGCGGCTGTTTTTTGGGTGGAAAAATTCGGTTGAGTTTTAGATGCTTAAAATGGTTTGTTTTGAGTAGAAGTTGTCAAATGGAGTGAATCTACAAACGGATCAATAAAACGGACAGGATTGTCTTTATTTATCGCTTCCTCCAAAGAAGAAATCCAAGTTTGAAAGCAATTCAATTCCGCCAAATAAACCATATTGTCGCCGTTTTATTTAAATACAAAATACAACGCCTTCTCTTTTACACCAACCCATTCACCGAAAAGAGGGCGAGTTTTTTCACAGCCTGACGGTTTTGCAGCTTTGCGTTCGGACTGGTTTCGGAGCACAAAACTATCAACCTGCACTAAACTTGAATAGAAGCACAAAGTTTGATTTAACCACTTAGACGCAACTTTTGGGTAGGTGCTGTTATAGGGCGTTTTTATTTCTATCATCATTAGTAATTAACTGTCCAATAGCTGTCGGTTATAAAAGTTATTGATTGCAACTTATTGTCCTTGAATGAATAGGTGTGTTTAATGTCTTGCACGCATGATTCGAGGATAAAGTATTTATAATTTTCCAGAAGATCCTTTGGGAAGTTGTCAAAGAATACTTTATAAAATTCTTCTTTGGTCATACCTACTTTTATACCATTTACTAATTGAACTTCGCTGTCGAATATTTCGCCTTTGAAAAGGTTTGAATGTTTTGTGGCTTCAAGGTCGTTATCAAAGAGGAAGATTAGTTTGCTTAAGTTTAGTTTTAGTATATTGAATTCAAACTTTCCAACGTCCATAGAGTCTGTCCGGTTTGTAACATTAAAGTTTTTTAGCAAACTGGATTTGAATTCAGTTTTGTCTTTGATAATACCAAAAGGAGAATAAACAAATTCTGAACAGGTAACTATTAATAAAGTGTCGCCTAAACTGTTATTTAAAGAATTGAATTCAAATGAGGGCTTTGGTGCCGCCCAAAAGTTGCCAATTTTAATTGCTTTTGTTGTGTCTATTTGTTGAACCGAATTTTCTGATTTAGCCGGCTCTTTTGAATTGTCGCAAGCAGACAACAAGGCGAAAATTGTTAAAGTATATATTGTTAAGTTTCTCTTCATTCTTGTAATCTTTAAAATGCCCTATACCGTCAGTCTACGAATTAACTCATTTACCACCTCTCCAAAGAGCCGTTTTTCGAATTTTAGACTGATTTGCGGCATTCATTTTCTAGGTGGCTGTTTTTTGGATGAAAATTGAGAGGGGTTGTAGATGCTTAAAATGGTTTGTTTTGAGTAGAAGTTGTCAAATGGAGTGAATCTACAAACGCATCAATAAATCGGACAGGATTATCTTTATTTATCGCTTCCTCCAAAGAAGTAATCCGAGTTAGAAATCTATCCTTTGACGCCAAATAAGCCATAATTCTGCTGCTTTATTTAAATACAAAATACAACGTCTTCTCTTTTACTTCAACCCATTCACCGAAAAGAGGGTGATTTTTTTCACAGCCTAACGGTTTGCAGCTTTCCGTTCAGACTCATTTCGGAGCACAAAGTTGTCAACCTGCACTAAACTTGAATAGAAGCACAAAGCTTCATTTAACCACTGATCCGCCACTTTTAGGTAGGTGCTGTGATGGCCAGTAATTTATCAGGCGTTAAGGTAGTGATCAATTTGTTTCTTCAATTCAGGAAGTTCTCTTACGATTATAGTCCAAATCACTTCATCTGAAATGTTATCATAACTATGAATAATTCGATTTCTGGTGCCAATGATATTTTTTGCGTCCCTAATGGGAAAGTTTTCGTCCCTTTTCAAAATACGATTTACAGCTTCACCAATAATCTCCAAGTTTCTTTCAACTGCTTTTTTGGTTTTAAGGTCACTGCGATAAGAGAAAAAGTCTCTGTTATTTCCTAAAAACTCAAAAATTTCGTCAACTGATTTTTGTATATCTAGAAGCCAAACCTTTATATTAATGTCCATAAATTAAAACTTTGTTTTTATCAAGTTCTTGACGAAAAAAACGATTTTTAATTGCTCTTTCTTCTAACAAGTCAACCTGTCTTTTGAGAATATCCTCAAGTTTTGTCTTCAGATTAAAATATAGGTCAGTGTATTTAAAAGGGTCATTTTCTTCAAAATCTACGATTAAATCTATGTCTGAGTCATCATTGAAGTCTTCTCTTGTCACAGAGCCAAATGCAAATAGAGTTTTTACTTTGTTGTCTTTACAAAGTTCTATGATTTGATTTATTTTTTGTCCTTCAATTTTCATATCCCAAATTAATGAAAGTTCTGTTTGTTTGTCAAGATATTATTGGCATAACATCCCTGTATATGTAACTGCCCCAAACTTGCGTATATTTTTCTGGAGCTGCGTATATATCTGCCTTACTTGAAGTGGTTAGAGTGTTTGAAATAACGCTTGTGGCTTCGAGCAACAATCCCTCTAGAAGGCTGGCGATTTCGCTTGGCTGGGTGAGTTTATAGTGGTTCATGATGCTGCGTGCTCCGTACTGCTAAGATAAAAAATCTTACCGTACGAGTTGATCTCTGGGAATGTTTCTTGAGTAAATCCTTGGGGCTAATACTGCTGCTTAAGGATTGATTAAATGAGTTTTAGATATGCCAATGTGATTAGTGTTCTCAAGCCTTCATACAGCAGGAGCTGCTCAACACCACATCATTCAAAAGCCCCAGTCAAGAGGCTTGAACCGGTACTTTTATTTGTTGGGGCTGAGATTACTCGGAGGGGTGTTAAGTGATGGTGTTTTGTCATTATTTATTTTTGGAATTCTTATATTTTTGGAACTTAAAATAACGTAATTCGTTTTTTTGCCGCTGTCTTCGGCTTTCAACATTCCTTTTTCGACTAAATCTTGCAAATCCCTTAAAGCTGTGTCTGTCGAGCATTTGGCAAGTTTGGCATAAGTTGATGTTCGTAAAAATCCCACTTCTTTACCGTGATTATCGTACAAATAATTGATTACAAGTCTTTGTCTGTCGTTAATGTTTGTTGATCTGTGTTTGTCCCAAAAGTGTGCTTTGTCGAAAATGATTTCTAAATTTTCTTCACTTGCCATTAACGCCCTTTCAAAACAACCAAGAAACCATTCTAAATAGTGTGTGATGTCTGATGATCCCTTTTGTGCTTGTTCAATGATGTTGTTGTAATATTTATGCTCTTTGAATATTTGATTTGATAAGCTGTAGAAACGAATTTTACTATTATCGCTTTTTGCTAAAAACATATCTAATATTGCTCTGGCTATTCGCCCATTACCATCATCAAAAGGGTGAATAGTTACAAACCAAAAGTGAGCAATAATAGATTTAAGAACTAAGTCAAGGCTGTTGTAACTATTTAACCAATGTAAAAATTGCTCCATTTCTTGAGGAACTCTGTCGGCTGCCGGTGCTTCAAAATGTATTTTTTCTCTGCCAAAATTGCCCGAAATTACCTTCATACCGCCTGAACGGTATTTGGCTACATCTATTTGCTGATAACCACTAAATCCGGTTTGAAAAAGCGAGTGATGCCAACCTAAAAGACGTGATTCTGTGAGTGGTTGTTCAAAATTCTGTGTAGCATCTAAAATTACATCAACGATTCCTTCAATATTTCTCGGGGTTTTTACAAAATCAGCATGCTCAATTCCTAATTTTCGGGCAATAGACGATCGAACCAACTCGGGATTTAAAAATTCACCTTCAATTCTTGATGTATCTACAACATCTAAAATAAGTGACTCTAAAGTGGCACGCTCAATAAAATCAAAACCTAAACTTTCCATACGACCCAATAAACGTCCTTGCAAATGCCTTACAGAAGCTAAGATTGGCGATAACTTTTCGCTATCCCAAGTAAAGTTTGTCCAATTTTCTCTTTCGTGTATATACATAGTTACCCCCGCAAAACTTGCGGTAAAAAAAGGCATTTTTCACCGCAAAACAATTTTTTCCTTCTAAAATCTTCAATTTTCTGTTAGTCTATTGCTTGATTGAATGTCTTGTTACACTTGCATCAAACAGCCCTCCATACGCAGCTCCCCCAAACTTGCGTATATAGCTGCTCTAATTTGCGTATAAATCCGCCTTGGTTGAAGCTCTTGGGATTGTGGTCGGAGTGTTGGGGACTGCAAGCAGCGGTTCGAGTTGTTTGAGGATTTTTAAAGGTTTCATGGTGCTGTGTGCTCCATTGTGCTAAGTTAGAAAAGCTTGTAAATCCAGTTGGGCTAAAGGGCTTTTAATTTGTTCAAATCCTTTTGTAGTGCTATGGGTGTAAAATTCGGTGGTTTTGCTGCTCTCGTGTCCTAGGAGGGATTGGATGTAGCGCAGGTCGGTGTCGTTTTCCAGGAAGTGGGTGACGAAGGCGCGTCGTTGGGTGATGTAACAGACTCGAACGTGATTGCCGTAGTGCCTATGCTCTTGTTTGATCAATAGACTCTACCTGTTCCAAAGCCCACCATTCAAAATCGGACGGATAGAAATCTTGCTTCGTTTTCAGACACTATCGCTCAATACAACATCATACTAAAGCTACATGCAAGAATTCTTGTTCTGGGGCTTTGGGTTAGTGGGGCTGAGGCTACTCGGATGAAATTTGTGCGTAGTGTTTTCTAATTGAACCTTACGGTTTCACTAAATATTTCCTCAAAAATAATTCTCTTTGTCATTTCATTTTCAAAACGCCAACTTTTGTATTTCTCAAAAAGACCAATATATTCTTTTGTCAATTTAAAATTTCTAAATAATTTCTTTTGCAGCCTCTTAATACCATTCCAAGTAGTCTTCTTCGTTTTTAGAATAACTCCTTTGTTAACAATAACATGAAGAAATTTCTTCCGTTTGGTAATAACTGAATCAGCATGATAATTGGGATGTAGTATCAAATTAGCAGTAATGCCAATCATTTCAACTTCTTCAGCATTGTCAAAGACTTCTCTTATGACATTAACATGCTGAATCGAGTCTAATGATTTATTCGTACTGTCTTTAGAAATATTCCTATTTATATACAATCCTATCAAATAAATTTTTGATTCTCTTACTTCAAAATGAGCATGGTATTGCTTATTCGTATTAGAATAATAAAGGTCTGGTTCAGGGATAGTTTTTGGATATAATCTAAAATATGTCATTAGAATATTATTTTCAAGGGTATAATTTTTTCCTTGAAAGCTTATGTAATCTGGGACTCTTACTCTAATTGCAAAGCAGCATAATGAGAAAAGAAAAAGATATGTAGTCAGAATAATTTTCATAGTGTTCTTTCTTGGAATATTACGAACAACATCTCTGTATACGCAACTCTCCCCAAACTTGCGTATATTTTTCTGGAGTTGCGTATATATCCGCCATACTGGAGGTTGTTGTCTGAGCCTTATTACTACAATGTAACGTAACTTCCGGCAGGGTGGTGGTTTCTTTTAGATAGATGCGCTTGTAGGGGGCCAAGGTTTTGCTTGCTCCATAGTGCTAAGATAGAAAAACATATAGTTCGTAAGCGCCTATATGGATAATTCGTGGAAATCTGTTCGGAGGCGTACTGTAGAGAAGTGCTATTAAGAAATGTTTGGTGAATGATAGCTTTAAACTTGTAATCTAAAAGCATCAGGCAAGAATTCTTGTTCTGGGGCTTTGGGTTAGTGGAGCTTAGGCTACTCGGAGGGATGTTAGCGGTTCGGGTTACTGTATCTGGCGATTTATTAAGTCCGTAAATAACTGGCTGCATGTTCTAACTCAGGAAATAAAGTGCTTTCATTAATTGCTAATGAGTCGAGAGACTTTAATATGTCCATTTTAGCAGATTTGTCGATTTTTAATTCTGCTACAATCACTGAAGGTTGAAGGGTTGCAGGCTCTAATTTGGTATTCAAATCCTTAATACCAAAAATTAAAAATGCTCCACTTTGTCTAATAATTCTGTTATTGTTCAGCTTAACTTTTACTGGAAATACCTTAACAATATCTTCCATATTCTCATTTATAAACTCGTCACTGAAATAAGGTTTTTCTTCTTTTATTTCATGCATCAAATAACCAAAACCTGATGAAAAATCTGTTTTGCCTAGTCGTAGTTTAGCAACGTTTGAGATGAGGCTAACAGAATCACTGTCATAATATTTAATTTCATCTTTTCTTATTTTTAGAACATATACTTTCCCGTCAGTTTTAATATTCCTAAACTGTCCAGAAGCAAAATACAATGCAACCAAAGGATTAGTTGTAATATCAAGTAACCTTGTCGGCAAACTATAGTGTTGCATTTTTACCAGTTTTTCAAGTGTAGTCTTGTCGTCTTTAAATTCGTCTGGACTTTTGATAACCATTTCACGAAAACTGATATCTTCATCGTATATGTAATTGTCTCTGTAAATACCTGGGACAAGGTTGTATTTCCAGTCATGAGTTGCACAACCTCTGTAATAATAAACAAAGTCCCTGTCGGCAGCCTCCATTGGCTTTTTTAACTCTGTAATGAATTGCTCTAATGAAAATAAATTAAAACTCATGCATCCTAGTTTAGCATTCCATTAATATCTGTTCCTAATTGGTCTTGATTGATTTTTTGTAATTGAAGTCTATCAAATTCGCTCTGCAATTCGCCTAAAGTTCTTTCTCTGTTTTCAATCAATACTTGTAATTCTAACTGCTCTTCAGCATTCAAGATATATTCCTCCTCTTGCTGTTGTTCAATGGCCTTTTTGTTTTGGTAGAATTTAAACCACTCATCATATGCACGGAAGTAATTTTGAAGAAGTTGTCTTATAGTCAAAGCATTTGGAATGTCTGATGTAACAATGTCTTTATTTAACTCTTCGTTTGTTTTGAATTCCCAATTCTCAATACCAAAAAATCTTGCAATATTTTTTAAAGCAACACTTCTTGAATTTTGTCTGTCTATTTCTGAAATAAATATTTTCATATCTGCCTGTTTGTTGTCGTCATTTTAGCATGGCGCATAACCTCCCTGTATACGCATACCCCCTGAACTTGCGTATATATCTGTTCTATCTTGCGTATTTTTCCTAGAGTTGCATATAGATCCGCCTTGGTTGAAGCTCTTCGAGTTGAGGTGGTAGCGTTGGGGTCTGCTTGCAACGGTTTGGGTTGTTTGAGACTTTCTTGAGGTTTCATAGTACTTCGTACTCCGCACTGCTAAGATAGAAAATCTTGAAATTCGAGTTGGTCTAAAGGGAATTTTATTGTTTAAATCCTTTTTTCGGGTTCATGGCACCGAGGTTTGGATTATGGATTTGCCGGGTAGGGTTGGGCCTTATGTTTGGGATGGCTGCCTTTTTTGGGCTGGTGGGGTGGTTTTTCTGAGGGAGACGTCATGATTGGCGTCTCTACGAGGTCTTTTGAACTGTTGTTGTTCCCGCGACTGCCCCAATAGTCCGACCTAGTCTCCCAATTGTCCGACCTGTTTTCCCAATAGTCCGACCTTGTTTCCCAATCGTCCGACCTTGTTTCCCAATAGTCCGACCTAGTCTCCCAATAGTCCGACCTTGTTTCCCAATCGTCCGACTGAGTCTCCCAATCGTGTTACTGAGTTTCCCAATCGTGTTACTGAGTCTCCCAGTCGTGTTACTGTGTTTCCCGGTCGTGTTACTGTGTTTCCCTGTCGTGTTACTGGGTCTCCCAGTCGTGTTACTGGGTTTCCCAGTCGTGTTACTGAGTTTCCCGATCGTGTTACTGGGTTTCCCAGTCGTGTTACTGGATTTCCCAGTTGTATTACTGGGTCTCCCGGTCGTGTTACTGGATTTCCCAGTTGTATTACTGGGTCTCCCGGTCGTGTTACTGTGTTTCCCGG
>CALSBM010000039.1:0-28780 GCA_943373175.1 Chitinophaga pinensis
CAAAAAAACTGGAGCCCGAAAGCTCCAGTCTAAAAACGACTGAGGTATCAATTATCCGTCCGTCGCACCTTGCCAAACAAAGTTCTTAAGAAATTTACTCTACTTTTACACGAAACTAATTTTGTCCGATTTATAGGGGGCTAAACCAGCAGCTTATGTTTGGATTATTCTATCAATAATAATGTTTGGGCTAATAATCAAAACAGTTAGGCAAGTTGGCTGGCAAAACAACTCTGTTTACTGGCAAATTGGACTGTTAGTATTTACATGGATGCACCCGGCTTATACTTCTCTAATTAAAGGGTTAGCAATTGTCGAAATTGGGAATATTGCAACATTGATTTTAACTGTACTTGTATTTTACAAGCTTAAAACTCAATTCAATTCTCTATCAAACTGGTTAGTTCCTCAAATTATTTGGATTTCAATTGCCTCGCTTTACATTGGATTGAAATTAGTCATAAATTAGATTTGAGAACGTAGAAAACAGCTAACAAATAAGGAACGAAGCAAAAGCTGATTGGATAGTTCCGGCGTGGGTAGATTCAACGATTTCTTTCTTTACCATTCGCTTAGTTTATAAAAAGGGCAAGCTGCGCATCGTATTTCATTCGCTCCTTTCTTGCCGGTTTATCAGTCGGTTTTAACGGCATAGAGGCGTAAGATTCCTTTGCTGAACTAAAAACCTTTCAGCGTTTGCTTTCTCTCGAAGGGTAGTAGTACTTCATACCGAATTATAGAAACAAAATGCCATCATAAACAATCAACTTTCATCAAGAAAAGCGTGAGATGAATTTCCGAGTTAGGGGTCTAATTGAAACAAAGTAACCACTGAATTCAACTTCAAAAAAAATGATTAGCAAGTGGTCAACTATTATTTTATTCAAATAGAATGGATTTATTTAAGAATTATCAGCCTCATGGCATCCACTCGAACAACTCATAATGATGGCCATTCATGCCGAGTTGTTGATATACCTCTCTTGCTTTTGTATTGCTTTTATCAACAAATAGTCGAATTCCTCTGAATCCTTCTTCCAACAATACTTTGTCCTTTAAATGTTCAAACATAGTTTTGAAAACTCCTTTACTTCTTCGATACGGAAGAATATACAAAGAGTGTATCCAGAGAACTTCTGCATTTCGCCAGTCCGACCATTCAAACAAAACCAGCATACACCCCGCCGGTTTGTTCTCTATCATCGGAATGAGATAGTGCCCGATGGAAGAATTTTGAATCACATGCAAGGCTCCTTGCTGTACCGTTTCATAATTCAAGCTCAGATTTTCGGTCTCTAAAGCCATCGCTAACTGGCAATGTGCAATGAAATCGATGTCGTGGTAACTGGCTTTTCTCAAAGTGATCCCGAGGTTTTCCGTTGTATTCATGCTGCAAATCTGCGCGTTACTGGCTTATCTTCGCCCCTGCATGATTACGGCTAACAATTTAACGTTCGAATTTTCCGGAAGACCACTGTACGAAAACGTCAATTTCGACCTTCATCCCCGTCAGCGAATCGGGATTGTAGGCCGGAATGGAACCGGAAAATCCACGTTGCTCCGCCTACTCAATAAGGAGTATCAACCCAACAGCGGAAGTCTTAACTTTCAGTCAGGACTACACATTAGCTACTTCAACCAGGATTTGCTGTCGTTCATGACCGATGCCTCGCTATATCATGTTGTGGCAGCAGTATTCCAGGAGGTGCTCGACGCCATGGCTGAACTCGATGAAGTGACCCACCAAATGGAGCAAGCCTTCAGTGAAGACCTCCTTAACCGCATGTTTGCGCTTCAGGAAAAGTTAGAATTGGCAGACGCCTACACCTTAGAAAGCAGGGTAAAAAGAATTCTGGCAGGGTTGGGTTTCTCAGACGAAGATTGCGACAGCCCCTACGGAAGCTTCTCCGGCGGTTGGAGAATGCGTGCCCAGTTGGCCAAATGCCTGCTCGCCAATCCCGATGTGCTCATGCTCGATGAGCCAACTAACCACCTCGATCTTCCTGCTATTGAATGGCTTGAAGGATATTTGCGCAGTTTTGAAGGAACCCTAATCGTGGTTTCGCACGACCGTTTTCTACTCGATCGTCTTTGTAACCGCATTCTTGAAATCGAAAAAGGCAAAATCACCGCTTACACCGGAAACTTCAGTTCATACATAGAACAGAAAGAAGAAGCACTAATGTTGAAAGTTGCTGCTTATAAAAATCAGCAGTCCAAACTTAAACAAGAAGAACGATTTATTGAGCGATTCCGGGCTAAAGCATCCAAAGCAAAAGCCGTTAAATCAAGGATTAAACTGCTGGAAAAGTTAGAGCGCATCGACGCGCCAGAATCCGATCAGGCGTCTATGAACCTCAAGCTGAAAGTTCGCATCAATCCCGGTAAAATTATCCAGACACTCGACCACGTCAGCAAGGATTATGGCCCTAAGAAAGTAGTAAAATCGGCTTCGGCCATCGTTGAACGAGGCGATAAAATCGCCCTAATCGGCCCTAACGGACAGGGGAAATCTACTCTTCTGCGGGTAATGGGTGGGATCACTGAACACGGCGGCAACCTTGCTAACGGACACAATGTAAAACCGGCCTACTTCGCCCAGCATCAGGCTGAAGTGCTGGATCCAGTTAAAAACATGTTGGAAGAGGTGCTTTACGACGCTGGTGGAATGACCGAGCGCGAAGTCCGCACCATCCTCGGTTCATTCCTTTTTACTGGTGAAGACGTGTTGAAAAAAACCGCTGTGCTATCAGGCGGTGAGAAAATGCGCGTAGCACTTGCCAAGCTAATCACTTCCGATGCCAACTTCCTCCTGCTTGATGAGCCCACCAACCACCTTGATATGCTCTCGGTTGAAGTGCTCATCGACGCCCTCAACGACTACGAAGGCACCTATATAGTAGTCTCCCACGACCGTTTTTTCTTGTCAGAAGTTGCTACAAAAATCTGGTACCTCGACAACGGCATCCTCATGGAGTATCCCGGTTCGTATGAAGAGTTTGATGAATGGAAGAATCAACAACTTAAACTGATTGCGAAAACGGATAAAACTTCGGATAAAACCGAGAAAAAACCTTCAACGGTTGCTGCACCTCAAGAAAAAATAGCAGATAAACCCAAAGAGAAAGAGCAGGTTAAATTACAGAAGCAATTAGAAGAAGCTGAGAAAAAGCAACAGCTCCTTCGCGATGAGATTTTCAAGCTGGAAGAAGAAGCCGTAAAGCCAGAGGTTTACACCAATAAAACAGCAATTGCTGAACTCAAAAATAAACTTGAACGAGTTCGTCAATCGTTGGCCGAAGCGGATAAAGAATGGGAACGTATCTTTGAGTTATTGGTGGAATAATTAACCCTATAATTAGAAACGTTTAAAAATACCCATTTACCTCTTTGATAAAAGTAAATTGAAAAATTGATTTTTTGCAGTACTTCTTGACTAAATAAATGCTGGAATATTCCTAAATAATTAAGCAATCACCAATGCAATTTCCTTTAAATCAGTTTGAAACTCTCCTTGACAAAACCATTTTAAAACGTGGGTTATCTTATTATAAAGATGGCTCTGTTACCAATGTAGAGGAAACCGAACAGGGAGTTTATGAAGCCCTTGTTGAAGGTTCTGAGGATTATGACGTTGAACTTAAAATTGAAAAAGGAACGGTTGTAGATTATGACTGCACCTGCCCTTATGATCATGGCCCGATTTGTAAACATATAGTGGCTGTTTTATTTTATCTCCAACAGGACAACTTGGAAAAAAATCAGCAAAACCTGTCGCTGACTAAAACTAAGGAGAAGGCACCTATTAAACAGGTTAAAAAGAAAACGATTGAACAGCAACTGAATGAGTTACTTGATTTAATTCCTCATGAAGAGCTTAAAGATTTTATTCGTGTAAACAGCTTATATGATACAGCCATTAGAAATGTTTTTATGTATTCTTTTACGCATTATGGCGCTGAACAATCAAAAGAATTTTATTCTAAACAAATAAAATCCGTTTTACACAAAGCGAAAGGAAGAGATGGGTTTATTGGTTGGGGTAAAACTGGAGATGTAGAATACGCAATATGTAAGCTGCTGGAAAATGCTAATAAACAACTTGAAGTTAAAAATTTCAAAAGCGTAATTTACATCTGTACTGCCGTTATGGAGGAGTTAATTGAATCCTTTGAATACACCGATGATAGCAACGGAGATATAGGAGGATGTATTGATGAGGCTTATTATATACTTAGCAGTATCGATTCTTTGATGCTACCGGAAGAATTAAGGGTAGAATTATTTGATTATTGTTGTGAGAAGTTTGAAAATAAAACTTTCTCAGCTTCGCTTTGGCACTTAGGGATTTTAAGAATTGCATCGGGGATTATATTGAATGACAAAGAAGCGCAACGAGTTATCGATTGCATCGACCATGTAACTCATTCAAAATATGATTTAAACGAGGCTCAGGAAATAAAATTTTCTATTATCAACAAGTTTATAGGTGAAAAAGAAGCTGAAAAATATTTGCAACTTAATCTTTCAAATCCGAATTTGAGAAGACTGGCTGTTCAATTAGCATTAAAGGAAAAATCATTTAAACAAGCAGTAAAAATTTTACAGGATGGTATTAAACAAGATGAAAAAAATTATCCAGGTTTAGCATTTGAATGGTATGACTGGTTGTTAAAGGTTTCTGTTGAGCTCAATGACAAGGAAAAAATTATTGAGTACGCTAAACATCTTATCGTAAGTAATTATAATGAAAGTAATGAATATTACTTATTGCTTAAAAGAACCGTTCAGCCGCTCTATTGGGGTACATTTGTTGAGAATATTATTAAGGAAGTTTCATCAAAAAAAGCATATTACTCGGTGGACTTAGTGGCTAAAATATTAATTAACGAGGAAATGTGGCATAGATTATTTGATTTAGTCAAATTGAATGCCTCATTGAATTTTATTATCAAATATGAAAAACATCTCTCAAAAGATTATTCTGATGAACTTGTTTTACTTTACGAAGTTGAACTTAAGAAATTTCTAGGATCTAACATGGGTAGAAACCACTATCAAACTGCTGTTAGTTACCTGAATCGAATGATTGCCCTTGGCGGCAAGAAAACAGTTGAGCAAATGGTGTCTTATTTTAAACAGCAATACCCGCAACGCCGCGCTTTGATAGAAGAACTAAGCCTAATAAAAAATATAAAGGTTTAGTGAATTAACAACATCAAAATACACTTTAGTAAAATGGTTTCGTGCGCCTAGTGAAACCTCGAACTTTTATTCTAAAGAGCACTAAAGTGCTACCATGATGAGTATGTTTATGAAGGCTTTCAACCGTGCTTTTTTTTTGATTGTGAATATTTCATCAACAGATTGCTGTTGAAAATACCGGAACACTATTGGAAGTACCCTTCAATCTACCCATGCAGTGCGAAAAAGATGATCAATCCAATTCATCTTCTTGATAAAACCAATAAGCGTACCTGCAAGGCAAGCTAAGCTACCTGTTCCAAGTACATCAGAAAAATGTAGAAACCTTTAGCCCTTACAGTGCCACTATTAACCCCAGGAATAAACACAGCCCAACAATAAGCACAGGAGGAAGCTTAAGGAAATACAATCCCAGAAATGCCAAAAATCCGGTCAGTATATTTTCTGTGGAAGGAGGTAAAGTCGAGGCAAGAAGGATAGCTGCCGCCGCAATAAAGCCACAGGAAGCAGCATTCACCCCCTTTAGTGCATCCTGAATAAACGACCAGTCCTTGAGCTTTTCCCAAGTTGGATAGATAAAGAAAATCAGCAAAGCCCCGGGGAGAAAAATGCCGGTCATGCCCAAAAATGAACCAAGCACCATACCCGAAGCACCCCATTCTTTCATGGCCAAAGCATGGGTAAACGAAGTAAACGTAAAAACAGGGCCAGGCACCGCCTGGGCCACGCCCCAACCGGTCAGAAACTCTGAAGCTGTGAGATACCCTTTGTTCAACACAAACTGCTCGAACAACAGCGGCACCAGCACCTGCCCGCCACCGAATACCATGCTTCCATAACGAAACGTATTCTCGAAAATCAACACCGGTTTCAAATGGAAAAAGTTACCGACAATTGCTGACGTGCTAAACAGCGCGATTAACAAATACAAATTGCCCCATCGCGGCTTCAAATCAGGCCAGGCTGGCGCATTGCCTGTCCTCGTTGAACGCCTGCTACTCATCCAGCCCGCAGCCAGCAACACCAATGGATACACCAAAGACGAACGTATCAACAACACACTCATTAAGGCTACCAGCCAATACCCTCCCTGATTTACATTCGTTACTAAACTGCGGCTAAGTTTTACCGCTGAATAAGCGATAAACCCAACCGCCATTGGTTGTAAATACTTGGAAAAATCGGTAGGAATGTGTTGTCGCTCAGTAAATACATACGCCAGAGCGAGCGTAGTCATGATAATAGTAGCTGGGAAAACCCACACCAAAAGGGTAAGAAAAGCCAACCTCGGCCCGCCCAACTTGTGCCCAATCGCAATTAAGGTTTGAGTAGAAGTTGGCCCTGGAAGAAACTGGCACAACGCATTAATCTGTAACAATTCTTCTTCAGTCAGATAGTTTTTCTGATAAACTAAGTGCTGAAGAAATACCGAAATGTGCGCCTGCGGTCCACCAAAAGCAGATAACGACAGCAGGAGCACATCGCGTAAGAATGCCGGTAACGGCAATCGCCGACTCATCCCGGCTTTAATCCGGCTACTGGATTTTTGCAAACGCTTGTTCAAGGTCCGCAATAAGGTCTTCTACTTCTTCAACCCCAACACTCAAACGCAATAGACCATCTACTACTCCAAATCTAAGCCGTTCCTCTTTCGGAATCGAAGCATGGGTCATACTCGCCGGGTGTCCAATCAACGACTCCACACCACCCAATGATTCCGCCAGCGAAAACAAATGCGTTGAAGTAGCCAACTTCATTGCCTTATCAAAATCATCGCCTTGAAGTGTAAACGAAATCATCCCACCAAAATCGCGCATCTGAGATTTAGCAATTGCATGACCGGGATGGTCTTCAAAGCCAGGCCAGTAAACTTTACCCACTTTAGGGTGCGCTTTCAGGAACTCGGCAATCAGCTTTCCATTGTAACAATGCGCTTTCATGCGCAAATGCAGTGTTTTAACTCCACGCAGAACAAGGAAACTGTCCATAGGCCCTGGCGTAGCTCCGCAGGAATTGTGAATGAATGCCAGTCGTTGGTACAAAGCCTCATCATTAAGGCAAAGGGCACCCATCACCACATCGCTATGCCCACCCAAGTATTTAGTAGCACTGTGCATTACGATATCTGCGCCAAGGTCAAGCGGATTCTGGAGATAAGGCGAAGAGAATGTGTTATCGACAGCCAATAGCAGGATATTCGCTTTCGCTATTTCTGCCATCCTGCGAATGTCAATCACTTTCAGCAGTGGGTTAGTCGGTGTTTCTACCCAGAGCATTTTTGTTTTCTCATTGATGGTGCTGAGCAGCAATGCCTCATTGTGCAAGTCAATAAAATGAAAACGGATGCCAAACCCGGCGAACACCTTTTCGAACATTCGGTAAGTTCCGCCATAAACATCATCGGAAGTAATGACCTCATCTCCCGGAGCCAACAGTTTAATCACCGCATCAATTGCACCCATGCCACTGGAGAAACAGAGGCCGAATTGCGCATTTTCCAACGCAGCGAGATTGCGTTCCAGTGCTGCTCTTGTAGGGTTTTTACCCCTGGCATACGCATATCCCTTATGTTGTCCAGGAGATTCTTGTACGAAAGTAGAAGTCTGGTAAATAGGAGGCATGATTGCGCCAGTAACCGGATCGGGCTCTTGACCGGCGTGGATGGCTTTGGTTCCGAATTGCATGCCGCAAAATTGCAATTAGAATTGCTGTTAACAAGCTGATAATCCTAACAACACAGAAAAAAGAATCTAGACTCTGGTAACCAGTTTAAGGTGCACTTCCCGAATTCCGTGCGACTGTAAAGATGGAAGTTGAAAGCGTGGTTCGCTAAGGTAATTGCCTGCCGGTTAGGTAGAAGTTGATGGTAATAGTAGCGTTAAATCGATGTTATTAGGCTGTTAACGCGGTTTTTTGTGGAATTAAGGCGCCTGATATCGTCCTGTTACCGACATGTTACCGTCCCTTATTTACACCATTCGCCCTTCCTTGACTACCGTTGGTGGATTTTGTTGAGAGGGCTGCGGAGCAACTCCCGCACCTTTGGTTCAGATATTAACAAACCAAAATCATGAAAACAAACTTGTTCAAAGCCGTAACAATGTTCGCAATAGGACTTGCTACCTTCACTTCTTGTGAAAAAGCCGAGTTAGTTTCTCCTCAAGCACCTCAATCATCCGTTTCTACTGATAAAAGGAGATCTATTGGCAGTGGCGATGCCATAGACGTTGACCCCGAAATTGCCCCTGAACCCGAAAATCCAAGGATTAAAGGTGGAAAAACTATTCCCATTCACGTTGGCAACGAAGCTATCCAGGATCTTCAGGAAGCAGCACCAGCAGAACCCATTATTGGAAATGGAGGCGAAAATCATGAAAATGGCCGCCGTTAAAACCGCCCTTCCAATTAATAAATAGAACCTTCTTTATTAAAGCGAAATAAACAGATTCGCTTGCAAAACAGACAGAGACGTGCATCAGTGCGTCTCTGTTTTTATTTATTGAAACCATCACCGAGTGCTTTTAAATACTCTGCCGAGCCAGATTAATAGAACAATCAATTTCCCATAACTTTAACCAATATACACTAGCGTAAAAAGCTATTCAATGGCAACGTTCCGAGCTTTTTTGCATGGCACTTTTTCCGCTGATTCCCGGTGATTCATACGCTGATTTGCGCTAATCTGCGTTGGAAACTACCCTAACAGCTATCTTGAAATTTGCGTAAATCTGCGGTAAACTTGCCAATCTAAAGGGCTTTTACGATTGTGGATATTCATGTTTAAAAAGACTTACACTGTCAGGAGCATGAAAAAACTACGTGGAAATTCGATTCGCTTTTTATTCTTAGCCTACCATTCCTAGTAAACCAACCAATTCGAACAGAGCAGTTACGATACAAAAGCACGTCCTAGCTTTTCTTCCATTCTGGTGTAATTCCTTCATTCACACATCGTACATCCTGCTAATTTCAGTCTAAATCAACATCTTTGCCGCGATGTTGCTCTTCTGGGTCGGCTTTTTACTTCTCGCACATACCTATGTGATATACCCTTGGCACATGCAGCGGCTGGCACGAAAAGTTCGAAAATGGCCGGTACCAGCACCTGAAACTGAGCTACCTAAAATCAGTATCCTGTTGGCTGCTTTTAATGAAGAAGCGGTAATCAACGAAAAAATCCGAAGCTCCCTCAACACAAACTATCCAGCCGATAAACTGGAATTGCTTATTGGT
This sequence comes from Chitinophaga pinensis, assembly GCA_943373175.1. Classification (GTDB taxonomy): domain Bacteria; phylum Bacteroidota; class Bacteroidia; order UBA7662; family JAIXUI01; genus JAIXUI01. The sequence continues at coordinate 9,439 of CALSBM010000039.1, forward strand.
ACCGACTGTTGCACCGATCAAACCGATGCTATTATAAAGGAGTGGGCCAAACAAGACAACCGGATTCTACTCCTCCCCTTTACTCAAAGAATGGGTAAACCGGCCATCATCAATGCATTAGCAGAACGTGCTAAGGGTGAACTATTCATCCTTACTGATGCCGATACGTACTTTGTCCCCGACACACTCCCACAATTGATTGCGCCATTCTTAACTGATAACACGATAGGAGGTGTACAAAGCGCATTTCGCACCGAAACATTAGGCGGAACTGTAGGCGTTCAGGAAACCCTTTACAACGACCGGGAGATGGAGATGAAAGCTGGAGAGAGCAGTCGTGGAGCTGTTATTGGCGCTTTTGGCTCAGGATATGCCATCCGAAAAAACAACTTTCGACCTATTCCAGAAGGGTTCGTGGTGGACGACTTCTACCTATTTATGGAAGTGCTTCGTCAGCGGAAGCAATGCGTACTTGCGCCGGAAGCCATAACCAGGCTACAAGTTAGCGGCGTTAGCCAAGTGCAGTACCGAAGGAAAGTTCGCATCAGCCGGGGCAATTGGATGAACCTCGTTTACTTCCGGAAAATGCTAAGTCCGAGCTACGGCTTCACTGCTTATGCGTTCTGGTCTCACAAAGCCCTCCGCTGGTTAGGCCCCTGGTTGCTTCTTGTTACCTTAATTAGCTCAGCTTATGCGGCTGCCAATTCGCACCTCATGCTTTGGGCCTTCTATGCTCAAATTGCCTTCTATGGCCTCGCCCTCCTCGATGGCATTTTGGGCAAATTTTCCTTAAACTCAAAATGGCTTCGCTTTATCCGCCACTTTGTTTGGATGAACTTCGCCCTGCTTCATGGTTTTTGGAATTACCTCCGCGGCGAAAAACAAGCCTGGTGGAATAACCACTCTTGACTTAGTGCCAAACTGCACTGTTTCAAGCTCTGGTGCAACCGAACTTGGGATCATATCACTCGGGCGAGGCTCTGGTGCAACCGAACTTAGGACCATATCACTCGTTCGCGGCTCTGGTGCAACCGAACTTGGGACCATATCACTCGTGCGCGGCCCTGGTGCAACCGAACTTGGGACCATATCACTCGTGCGCGGCTCTGGTGCAACCGAACTTAGGACCATATCACTCGTGCGCGGCCTTGGTGCAACCGAACTTGGGACCATATCACTCGTGCGCGGCTCTGGTGCAACCGAACTTGCGACCATATCACTCGTGCGCGGCACTTGTGCAAACGAACTTGGGACCATATCACTCGTGCGCGGCACTTGTGCAACCGAACGTGGGACCATATCACTCGTGCGCGGCCTTGGTGCAACCGAACTTGCGACCATATCATACTAAATACAAGGAATAAACTATCAAATTTTCAAGCCACACCCCCAGCTAAAGGACTATTTCAAGATTTTTTAAATTTTTTTCTTCAAAACAGTTGTCAGGTAAAAAACTTTATGTATTTTCAAATCGTGAATCTAGGAATAACCACACCCCGCATTAATCCGCCTTCCCTATGCAAGGCCGGACGGGCAGATGTGAGCCTATCCCATTGCATACGCAAGACTATCAAGCCGATTACCACCTTCATTGTTTAACTAAGGGGGGACGTTAAATCGCGCCCCGAGTTAACTCAGACCATTTAGGGTTTGAAAAAGGTTGTTTTGTGTCAACAGCAAATCGTGTAAGCAGACGCAAACTGGCTTGTACTATCAATTATCCTGAACTTTCTGAGAAGGTCGTCCCCCACCGCTAATAATGTCTTTCATGGCCCTCGTAGAGGTTGAAAGTGCAGTGGTATGGTAAATGAAAGTCGATTCCGGAAGGAATCCTAACGGCGGAGAAACAATGGATTCCCTCCTCACCTGTAAATCAATAGACTTAGCGCCCCTATTCCGGCTTATAGGTTAGCTTCCGGTTTTGCAGTAGCCCGGAAGTTTGTTCGACACTGCATAAACAAATCACCCCTCAAAAACACCAACATGTACAATACCGAATTTAACGAAAGAATCTTTGCGCTTAGCCAATTTATTCAACGCATCAACCTGCTGGATGAATGGAATCCACCATTCGAAAACCTTAAAATCAGCCATTTAGAAGCAAGAATGGCACACTTTATCGAATTAGAAAAACAATACCACGTGTACTACCAGAATCAATCAGCTATCAAGGAAACCTTCCGCTCGAAAATGAAAATGGCCCTCGATATTTTACCACAGTACCGCGCATCCATCAGCTTGTTTGTGCGTCCACGTACCGACAGACACCGACAGTTAGTCGAGATTATCTCCCGATTCAGATCAAAAGGAAGGAAAACCGACCAAAAAGCGGATTCCGGATTGAGAAAACGTTCTACCGCTATGTTATCAAAAACGGATAAATTAGACCATCTACAAGCTTTACACGCCTTTATGACCACTCTAAACGATTATAAACCCTTAGTTGAAATTCTAAGTATTGAGGCGCTGGAAACCAGAATAAAGGACCTTCAGGAACTTATCCATCAAAACAACCTCGCGAGCAGTGAACTCAATAATCACCGCAAAGAACGAAACGACGCAGAGCAGGAAATCATGCAATTGTGCTCCCTCCTTCGCGATTGCCTGAAAAGCCTTAACCTTTATTAAAAAACACAAACGAATGGCAGAGTCGCACGATATGCGTCTCTGCCATTTGTCTGATATCGAACAACACCATTATTTTATTTTAAACCAATCTCTCTCAACCGTTCATCCAAGTATTCACCTGCACTAATAGGGGCATACGCCAGAGGCCGATCGTCTGTTATGCACTCAGGTAAACAATTTAAACGCATCTCAGAACGCGGATGCAAAAAGAACGGAATACTGTAGCGACTACTGCCCCACTGTTCACGCGGTGGATTTACCACCCGGTGAGTGGTAGAACGAAGGCGATTATTCGTAAGACGCTGCAACATATCGCCCACATTCACCACCAAATGATCTGGCAGCGCAGTAACCCCAATCCATTCCCCCTGCTTATTCAGAATTTGTAACCCATCAGCAGAAGCACCCATTAACAGCGTGATGAGGTTAATATCCTCATGTGCACCTGCACGAACGGCGTCTCCGGGATCCTGGAGGATAGGGCCGTAATGAATAGGACGAAGAATAGAATTCCCGTGATGTATTTTATTATCGAAGTAGTTTTCCTCTAATCCCAAGAATATCGCAATAGCACGAAGCATTTCCCTGCCGGTACTCTCGAGAATGCGGTAAGCCTGTAAGCCTGCCTCATTGAATTCGGGCACTTCCTCACAGAAAATATTGTCGGGATACTCCGATTTAATCGGATCATCATCTTCCACCATCTGACCAAAGTGCCAGAACTCTTTCAAATCACCAGCAGTCATTCCTTTAGCATGTTCCCTTCCGAAAGAGATATATCCCCGCTGACCGGCATTGTCCTGTTCCTCGTACTTCAACTTCACGTCAACCGGCAAATCAAAAAAGCGTTTGACCTGATGATAAAGATTATTGCAGATAGATTCAGTTAAGCCGTGGTTGCGAACAGCCACAAAACCAACTTCTTCATACGCTTCACCAAGAGCTTGAACAAAGGCTGCTTTTTGTTCCGGATTGCCGGAAAGAAACTGAACTAAGTCAACAGAAGGAATATTTTGCATATAAAAGGGCGTTTAAGGTGCACAAAACTACTCAAACAGCCCCGAAAAAATCTGCACATTTGTGGCGTGCAGTTCCTGAAAAAGCTTCGTACATTATTAAACCAGGTTTGGCAAAGCGGTCGAATCCAGGCCTTCTTTCGTTTTCTGGCTCGTCCATCGGTTTTCAACCGTCGTCCCGGGCTTTCCCGCTGGCAGAAAATAGCCTCCTGGTGCTATACGATAGTCTTATTACTTGTTGGCTTTCTACTTGCCCTCGAAATCAACTTTCTCTGGCTATTTGGCAAAATGCCGAGTGTTAGCAACATCCTCGACCCTAAACTGGCCACAGCGTCAGAGCTTTACAGTGCCGACAGCGTACTCCTGGGCAAGTACTTCACCGAAAACCGCAGTCCAGTAGCTTTCAAAGACATCGCCCCTTGCGCCATCGACGCACTGATAGCCACTGAAGACATTCGGTTCTACGACCATCATGGCGTGGACTTTCGAGCTCTTGGTGCTGCCGCCTTTTCTACCGTTTCCGGTGATGCACGCGGTGCGTCAACCATCACTCAACAGTTGGCCAAAAACCTTTACAAAACACGAAGAGGAAACTCTAAAGGGCTATTCGGATACATTCCGGGCGTGAAAATGGTCATCGCCAAACTCAAGGAATGGATTACTTCTTACAAACTCGAATTCTTCTATACCAAAAACGAAATCCTCGAACTCTACCTCAACACCGTGGACTTCGGGAACAACGCTTACGGCATTAAAGTAGCCGCCAAAACCTACTTCAACAGCAACCCGAAAAAACTAAAAGTTCACGAAGCTGCCTTATTAGTTGGAATGTTGAAAGGCACCAGTCAGTTTAATCCCGTAACTCGTCCGAAACCGGCCAAAGCACGAAGAAATATCGTATTGGAGCAGATGCTGAAGTACAACAAACTAAATCAGAGCGAGTATAAACGTGAAAGCAAACGCCCTTTAGGCTTACGCATGACCGTGGACTCTCACCGAGAAGGCATTGCTTTGCATTTCCGCTCTTGGTTAGCGGAGAAACTCAAGGATTGGTGCGAAGAAAACGACTATAACCTCTACGAAGACGGTTTGCGTATCTACACCACCCTCGATTCGCGCCTTCAAACCAAAGCGGAAGAAGCGGTAACTCAAAAAATGAATGAACTCCAGAATCGGTTTTATCGCCATTGGAGGGAAAAAGAACCTTGGCTTGATCAAAAAGGCCAGGATACTGCCAACTTCATCCTCAACCTTTGCCGGAAATCGCCCGTTTACGATAAACTGGCCGATGAATTGGGAGAAAAGAACGAAGCTGCAATCCTTAAAGCCATGGAAGTACCCAAGCGCATGAAAGTTTGGACCTACCGCGGCGAAAGAGATACCACCTTCTCCAGCCTCGACTCTATCAAGTATTACGTTCAGTTCTTGCAATGCGGACTGATGACCATCGATCCGTTTACCGGGCATATTAAAGCCTGGGTTGGAGGTGTGGATTACGACCACTTTAAAGTGGACCACGTTTACGGCCCTACAGAAAAGTCGGGAAGACCTGCTGGCTCTACCTTCAAACCCTTTGTTTACACTACCGCCTTTGAGCAAGGAATGGGGCCTTGTGACAAAATGACCGACCAGTACATTTCCCATACCTATAACGACCCCTACAATGGTGGAAAAGAAACCACTTGGTCACCCAAAAATGCAGATGGTCATTTCAGTGGCCGTGAGATGACCCTTCGTCATGCCATGGGCCGTTCCATCAACTCGGTAGCCGCACAGCTAACCTTGAAAGTAGGTCTTGGTAACATAGCCGAAACCGCCCGCAAACTGGGTATCACCACTCGCCTCGACACCGTTCCCGCCATTGGCTTGGGGGCAAACGACGTCAAACTCTTCGATATGGTAGGCGCTTATGCTGCCTTTGTTAATCAAGGCGAATGGATAGAACCCATGTTCATCACCCACATTACCGATAAAAACGGAAAGTTGATTGAAGAATTTAAGCCCAAACGCCGTCAAGCGGTAAGTGCTGAAACTGCCTACCTCATGACCTATATGTTCCGGGGTGGACTGGAAGAACCGGGAGGAACCAGCCAAGCCTTGTTTGGGTACGAAGTAGGCAATTTTAATGAAATGGGAGGAAAAACTGGAACTTCCCAGAATTACGCCGATGGTTGGTACATCGGCGTTACCAAAGAACTTGTAACCGGCACTTGGACCGGCTGCGATGAACCCCGTATCCGCTTTCGTAATTCCGCCAATGGCGAAGGGAGCAAAACCGCCCTTCCTATTTATGGTGCCTATATGGACCTCGTTTACCGCGATCCGGCTTCTGGGTTCAAAAAAGGATACTGGCCAAAACCGACAGTAGAAATTACTAAACCTTGGAACTGCCGTACCCCTTGGCAACGAGCAGCGCCTGATAGTATGGCCACCGATTCACTCCCTCCTGCCGACGACAACTACCTCCCCGACGAACTTCCAACTACGGAAGAAGTTCCATTTTAATCTGTATGGAAGATCACGCTCTACTTAAAGCCTCCATTCAGGCATTAGTCTTCGCCTCACCGGTGCCCATCAGCCCGGAAGACTTGGCCGCAGCCCTTAACAAGCATTTTGAATTATCCTTATCGCCGGAAGAAGTCAATGAACTCGCCGCACAATGCTCCGCCGATTTGGAAACAACAGGGTTAGGTTTCGAACTGATTTTTACGGGAGGAGGCTATCAATTTCTAACTCGTCCCGATCTGCATGAGGTAGTTTCTACCTATCTTCAACTTCAATCCAAAAAGAAACTGTCGCAAGCTGCTCTCGAAACCTTATCCATCGTCGCCTATAGGCAGCCGGTAACCAAATCGGAAATCGAATTTATTCGAGGGGTTAACTGCGATTATGCGATTCAAAAACTACTTGACCGTCAACTCATCACCCTTAAAGGGAAAAGCAGTGGCCCAGGAAGGCCAGTATTATACGGCACTTCCGACTTCTTCATGGACTATTTCGGGATTAACTCGCTGTCAGAATTACCACAGCTTAAGGAAATTCAGCCGCAGGAAAACAGCATTGGCGAACCTCAGGCTAATTCATGAACAAGAAGCTTGGTAAAGAAGATCGTTACAAAGCTGTACTCGACTACTTCGAACGCGAGCATCCTACAGCAGAAACAGAACTGCATTACCGCAATCCGTACGAGTTATTGGTAGCAGTTGTATTATCAGCACAATGCACCGATAAGCGCGTCAACCTCGTGACCCCCGCTTTGTTTGAACGGTTTCCGAATGCACAAAGCCTCGCTGAAGCCGACGACGAAACCATCTTTCCCTACATCCGTTCGGTTTCCTACCCCAACAACAAGGCGAAACACCTTGCAGGATTAGGCAAAATGCTCATGCAAGATTTCGGAGGCGAAGTGCCTTCTACTCAAGAGCAATTGCAAAAACTACCGGGCGTAGGTAGAAAAACCGCCAACGTTATTGCTTCAGTAGTTTTCGACATACCTGCTATGGCAGTTGACACCCACGTATTCCGTGTTTCTGCCCGCATTGGCCTTACTTGGCGTGCCAAAACGCCTCTCGAAGCTGAGAAACAACTAATGTCGCATATCCCGGAGCGACTTGTCAACCGAGCCCATCACTGGCTCATTCTTCATGGCAGGTACCTCTGTCTGGCCAGAAAACCTCGTTGTGAGCTATGTCCGCTCACCGCTTGGTGCCGGCATTACGAACAACAGGTAAAGAAACAAGTGAAAAACGATAGCCTTTAACAGGTTCTGCTCTTAAGCAAGATTTGAAACACTACCAATCAATCTGCGAGAATCTGCGCTTGTAATCTTCCCAAAAAACAAGTGTTGTATCTGCGTAAATCCGCGGGAGAAGTGGAATAGTTAACGAATTAGGAGAAGTGGAATAGTTAACGAAATGAACTAGAGTGAACTACCCATAATCAAACGGCACCAATTATCCCTTAGCAGGCTCTACCAATTCAATCGGCAAGCCATCAGGGTCTCCAAAAAAAGTAAAACGAGCAGATGTATAAGGATCGATGCGAATCGGTTCAACAGCTACAGCATGCTGCTGAAGACGCAAGATTACCTCATCGAGATTAAGAACCGTAAAGGCAAGATGCCGCAACCCTACTGCTTCCGGCCAAGCCAACCGTGCTGGAGGATTAGGGAAGCTGAAAAGCTCAAGCACATAGTGTCCATTCAAACTCAGATCACACTTCCAGCTATCGCGCTCTTCTCGATAAACTTCATGCTGAACAACAAATCCCAAAACAAGGGTATAGAAATCCTTCGAACGGGCATAATCCGAAACAATAATGGCGATATGGTGAACTCCCTGAAAAACAGACATTCAACAAAGATGTATTTAGGGTTTGAAAAGAAAAAACAGATTGCTACTTTTGCAGCCCTAAACAAACCCACACGTCGTGAATACGTTAAGTTACAAAACTGTCTCTGCCAACAAGCAAACTGTTGTCAAGAAGTGGTATCTCATCGATGCCGAAGCAGAGATTGTGGGGCGCCTGGCAGCCAAAGCAGCATCCGTGCTGCGCGGCAAGCACAAGCCTAGCTACACCCCACACGTAGACTGCGGAGATAATGTAATTATTATCAATGCAGACAAAATCAGATTCACCGGAAACAAACTGAATGAGAAGACTTACTTCTTCTATTCAGGGCACCCCGGTGGAAAACGCCTGGAAACTGCCAGGATGTTACTCAACCGTCGCCCAACTTACGTTGTTGAAAAGGCGATTAAAGGCATGCTGCCTAAGAACAGCTTAGGCCGTGAAGTTTTCCGCAACCTCCATGTATATGCAGGCCCGAATCACCCTCACGCTGCACAAACGCCAGAAATCCTAAAAGTTAAATAATCCCGGCTATGAGTACAACCCACACCATCGGACGCCGTAAAACCGCAATTGCGCGTATTTACGTCCAGCCGGGAACCGGAATTATTACGGTAAACGGCAAGCCTTATACCGAATATTTCCCTACTTTGATCCTCCAGAAACTGGTTCTGAAACCGTTTGAACTAACTTCTACCGTCGGTACTTACGACGTGAAAGTGAATGTTATTGGCGGTGGTGTTACTGGCCAAGCCGATGCTATAAAGCTGGCTTTGGCTCGTGCCCTCGACAAAATCAACCCCGAATTCCACGCTGCTCTTAAAGCAGAATCGCTCTTCACCCGTGACCCACGTATGGTTGAGCGTAAGAAATTCGGCCAGCTCAAAGCGAGAAGAAGATTCCAGTTCAGCAAACGTTAATCCGCCAGGAGGACCCTTATCATGTCAAAAGTTACTTATCAGGATTTGCTCGAGGCCGGCGTACATTTTGGCCACCTTAAGCGCAAGTGGCACCCGAAGATGGCTCCTTACATCTTCATGGAGAAAAACGACATTCACATCATCGACCTCAACAAAACTGTGGTTATGTTGGATGAAGCGGCTGCGGCTGTTAAATCCATCGCCCGCTCAGGTCGTAAAATCATGTTCGTTGCTACTAAAAAACAAGCGAAAGAAGTTATCGCTTCCGAAGCTAAACGTTTGGGTATGCCCTTCGTTACCGAGCGTTGGTTAGGTGGTATGCTTACCAATTTCGCAACCGTTCGTAAATCCATCAAGAAGATGACCAACATCGAAAAGATGGAAGCTAACGGAACCATGGCAACGCTTTCTAAAAAAGAACGCCTCATGATTCGTCGTGAAAAAGAGAAATTGGAGCGCGTACTCGGAGGTATTACCGACCTCGCCCGCCTCCCATCAGCACTCTTCATCATCGACATCAAGAAAGAGCATATCGCCGTTAAAGAAGCGCAACGCCTTAACATTCCCACCATCGCTATGGTGGATACCAACTCTGACCCTACTCTTGTTGACTTCGCTATCCCTGCCAACGACGATGCTACCAAGTCTATCAACCTCATCACTAGCGTAATCTTTAAAGCTATTGAAGAAGGCTTGGCTGAACGTAAGAACGACAAGGAAGAAGAGGCTGAAGGTGCTGACATCGCTGAGATGATGCCTGAAGTGGTCGCTGAAGTGGAAGCCGAAGAAGAAGCTGGAGCAGAAGCTGCACCAGCCGCCGAAGCAGAAATAGATGCACCTGCCACCGAGGTGGTAGCCGCAGAGACAGCCGCCGAAAGCGATGCATCCGACGAAGCTGCCGGAACCTCCGAAGAAGCTACAGAAGCTTAACACATAACGGGGGTTGAATCTAAATCAACCCCCTTTTTTTTGCCTAAACTTTCAATTTTCCAAATACCATGAGTACAATCACCGCGTCTGACGTCAACAAACTGCGCCAGCTTACCGGCGCAGGGATGATGGACTGTAAAAAAGCCCTCACCGAAGCCAATGGAGACTTCGAAGAGGCCGTCACCATTCTGCGTAAAAAAGGCCAGAAAGTATCTGCCAACCGCGCCGACCGTGATGCTAAGGAAGGTGTTGTTATCGCTCGCACCAATGCCGACGGCACTTTTGGTGTAGTAGTACGCCTGAGCTGCGAAACCGATTTTGTTTCTAAAAACGAAGACTTCGTTGCTTTCGGAAACGCTATCGCCGATGCTGCTCTCGCAGCTTCTGCTACCGACCTCGACACTGTTCACGATTTAACCATCGACGGTGGTGTTAAAATCGGTGACAAAATCGATGAATTCGTAGCCAAAATCGGAGAGAAAATCTCGGTTACCGAATACCATACCCTCACTTCTGATTTCGTGGTTCCTTACATCCACATGGGCAACCGTATTGGTGTTTTGGTAGCCCTCAACCAAAATGGGGACGCTCAACTTACCGCTGGTAAAGACGTTGCGATGCAAATCGCTGCCATGAATCCGGTTGCGGTTGATAAAGACCAAGTTGACCCTTCTATTGTTGAGCGTGAAATCGAAATCGGTAAAGATCAGGCACGCCAAGAAGGTAAACCTGAGAATATCATTGAGAAAATTGCACTCGGTAAACTCAACAAATTCTACCAAGAAAACACCCTTCTCAACCAAGCTTTCGTGAAAAATGGTGAATTAACTATCGCGAAAATGCTTGACGATGTTTCTTCCGGCCTTACGGTGAAGTCATTCGTACGAATTGCTTTAGGCTAAGACGAAATTTCCGATAATTCCTTGCCCGTTCTCTGTGGAGAACGGGTTTTTTTATGCCTAAAAATTGGCATCTTGCGACCGCAATTCCCCGGCAATGAAATTCAAACGTATCCTTCTCAAACTCAGTGGTGAGTCGCTCATGGGCGACAAACAATTCGGTATCGACCAAACAAGAATCGACCAATACGCACAAGACATTCTGCAAATTGTAGAAAAAGGCGTAGAGGTTGCCATAGTCATAGGAGGTGGCAATATTTTCCGAGGGGTTCAGGCTGAAAAAGCCAACCTCGATCGTGCTCAAGGCGATTACATGGGTATGCTGGCTACTGTTATCAACTCTATGGCACTGCAAGGCGCCCTAGAAAAAGTGGGCATCATCACCCGTTTGCAAAGCGCAATCAAAATGGAGCAAATTGCAGAACCTTTCATCCGTCGTAAAGCCATGCGCCACCTCGAAAAAGGTCGTGTGGTAATCTTTGGCGCCGGTACCGGCAACCCTTACTTCACCACCGATACCGCCGCTTCCCTTCGCGCTATCGAAATTGGCGCCGACGTGCTGCTCAAAGGAACTCGGGTGGACGGCATCTACACCGCTGATCCAGAGAAGGATAAAAACGCAACTAAATACGACCATCTCAGCTTTGAAGAAGCTTACTCCAAAAACCTGAATGTAATGGATATGACAGCCTTCACGCTTTGCCAAGAAAATAAACTCCCCATCATCGTTTTTGACATGAACACACCCGGAAACTTACTTAAATTGGTTTCAGGTGCAGCAATGGGAACTCTTGTACGATAATATAAACAACCTTTGATATGAACGAAGAAGTCAAAATGTACCTCGACGATGCTAAAGACACTATGGAAAAGGCTATCGTCCATCTGCAAAACGAATTGGGGAAACTCCGTGCAGGTAAGGCTTCTCCTGCTATGGTTGATACCCTCCGTGTTGACTATTACGGTACGCTCACCCCTATCGGGCAGATAGCAAACATCTCTACGCCGGATGCTCGAACCATCTCCATACAACCCTGGGAGAAAAACATGCTTACTCCAATCGAAAAAGCCATTGTTATTTCCAACCTCGGCCTCACTCCTACCAACGATGGCCAATTAATACGCATCAACATTCCAGCTCTCACCGAAGAACGTCGTAAAGACATCTTCAAGAAGGTGAAAGCCGAAGGTGAAAATGGTAAAGTATCGATACGTAATATCCGTCGAGATACCAACGAAGCCGTCAAGAAAATGCAGAAAGACGGTCTTCCGGAAGATATGGCTAAAGATGCGGAAGCTAAGGTTCAGGTGCTCACCGACAAGTACATCGCCAAAGTGGACGAAGTATTGGCAGCGAAAGAAAAAGAATTGATGACCATTTAATAGCGGACATGCAGCAAGCCCTGCAAGTTGATCAGCTTTATGTTATCCACGTCTGGAACGGCTTCGAGGAAAGGCGTAAGCGCCTCGAAGCCGACTTCCGGGCACATGGTCTGGAATGGACTTATATTCTAGAAGGTGATATTTCCGATCTCAACGAAGAGATTCTTTCTACTTGGTTTTCGCCTCCTTTCAATTCACCTTCCGCCGGAAGCTCATGCGTTTATAAACACCTTAGGGCTTGTATCAGGCTTATAGAAAGCGACCTACAACGAGCACTTATTTTTGAAGACGACGCCATTTTGGCCGAAAACTTCAACCCCATTTTCAACCAAAGCATCCGGGAAATCAGCCACTTACCGGAAACTTCACCCCTCTATATTTCTTACGAGAATTCCGGACTCGACTTTATTCCAGCATCCGAACAACATGAGGGTCAAGTATTGTACGAACGCAGAGCCGGACGCTGTGCCGGAGCATACCTGATCAACCGCGCGTTTGCAGAAAGAACCTTGGAATATGCGCGTAACATCAAATGCAGTAAAGCCATTGACTGGGTACACAATGACTTGTTTGCCAGCCAACCCGATATTAAAGCGTATTGGAGTGAGCCAGCTATCGTAGAACAAGGCAGCCATAACGGCCTCTACGCCTCAACACTTGAGAGCACCCCTTCCGGGTGGTTTCGCCAGTTAAGTTTCCGCCTTCAAAAATGGGCGCGAAGAAAACGAGCAGGTAGAAAGTAACACAATTGGTAAAAGGAAGCAGACCCGCTTATAATAAACCATTCTGATGTACTACTTTTGGCAACAGAGAAAATAAGATGCGAATTGAGTAATGTTTTCTTTTACTACGATGGAAATAAACAGGGCATTAAACGAGGGTAAGGAATCGCAGAATAGTACGATTGCTGTAATTGGGGGTGGCCCAGCAGGGCTAATCAGTTGTTTTTGGCTTCAAAAGTTTGGCATTCCTCATTTATTGATTGAGAAACAGGAGTATCCGAGAGATAAAGCCTGTGCTGATATCCTAACTTCTAATGCGATAAGGAGAATCAATGAAATCAACTCTACCTACATACCGGAAATGATTGAAATGGGCTTACTTAGGCCCATTCATGGTACGGACTTCATCACGCCCAACCACAACACAATCAACCTCAAATACAAGTTTCTGGATAACATTCAAGGAACTCCTTCGTGTTACTCGATAAAGCGTTCCGACCTGGATAACTTTCTATATCAAAAATTAATTCTGAGTCCTCTAACAAAGGCCATTACGGGGTATTCTGTAAAAAAAATCGAAGTAGAAAAGGAAGGCTGCCGCATTTCCGGTAGTCGAGGAGAATCCTTTTACGCTAGCTTGGTAATGGTGGCAACTGGATCGAATTTCAATCCTTTAGAGAAGAAGCGTAAAACGGAAGATATCCATACGGCAGTTGGTATTCAGGCATACTACCGGGGAATAGAATCTAAACTTAACGATAGCGAGTTCTTTCTCATGCCCGAGTTTATGCCGGGAGCGTTTTACATTTCTCCCTTAGAAAAGGATTTATTTAACGTCAATATGGTTTTTCGCGGTGACGTTGTTCGTAAAAAAGGTGCAGATTTAAAAGTAGAATTCGAAAAGTTCATTCAAACAAATGAATCGGTCAGAGAGCGTTTCCGTAAAGCTGAAAGGGTAAGTGATTTTACGGGAAGTCGTTTGATTTTAGGGACTAAAAAGCGAACTATTTGCGGGGATCGCTACATGTTCTTAGGGGATAGTGCCGGCTTAATCGACCTTATTACAGCCAATGGAATTCCACAAGCGATGTTGAGCGGTAGGCTGGCGGCTGAACAAGCCAAGAAGTGTATCATGCAGCAGGATTTTTCTAAGGAAGCCCTAATGGAATATCAGACGACCTTGCAACACCAGATTAAAAAGGATGTAGCTGTCGGAAAAACGGTGAATCCATTTTTAAAATATTCATGGATACATAAAGTGTTAATTTCAATATTTAATTTTCTTTCGCACACTTCTTCTAGAAATTCTTCTCTCATTAAAATACTTTACTCAGATAAACCTGCATCGCTTCTTATTAATCCATTTTTTTATTATAACCTATTTAAGGAAAGTGCATTAGCAAAAAAGCCTGTTAGAGAATAGGGGGCGGAAACGTCATCTTTTCACTTTCAGACCATAATCGTTTGGCAACTTCTTTATTATTAGTGTATTCATCAGCTTCTATTATTGTTGGATAACCTCTCATTTGTTGGAATCCATTAGGGCCAATAAACTCTCCGCCTTTTAAGTCTCCTGACTTCCGCACAAAATAAATTAACAAATTGTATCTGCCTAATTACCTGAGCATTACCTTCTTGAGTTCTATATTTTGGGTGTCCCAGGTTTATTTTTACACTATTTTCGGACATGTTTATTAGAAAGAAGCCTAACAAAAGTGGAAAGATTAGTGTCCAGGTTATTGATAAAAGCTCTGGAAGTTATCGGGTGTTGAAGTCATTAGGAGCAAGTAGTGATGAATCCGTGATTGAGGAGCTTGTTTGTCAAGCACAATCCTTTATTAAATCAACTACAGGAGCAATTGAAATTGATTTTACCAATCCAAATCAGGATTAATTTTTAGTTCATTCGTCTATTCAATCTCACAAATTGGTAGAGATTCTTTGGGCTCTAAGTAAAATATTTACGAAACAGAGGGATTTGGCGAATTGTGAAAACTGCAATTGCACTGATGAAGATGACCATTGCAGTGATTAACGGGGCAGTTATCGCAGCATGCCCGATTTCACGAATCCGAATTCCGTTATGAAACAGCATTTGGAGGAAAAACTCATGAACGAGATAAATGCCGAAGGACAAGGGAGTCAGGAAAGTTAAAAATTTGGTCAAAAAGGATTGTGTGTAAACTCGCTCAAATAATATCCGGATGCTCAGAAACAACGATACCGACATCAGGCATACTCCAGGACTTCCATTGCTGATAAAGTACTGCTCAGAAGCACCAGCAGGTTGATTAAGTTCCCACGTAGGTACTATGATTAAAAGTATTCCTCCGATTAACATCGGCAGAATCCATCGCATGCAACTCGCTTTAAGGGGCATCTTCCCAAAAAAATGCCCAGCAAGGAAGTACAAAAGCCACGGGGTGAGTTCCGGAATAGTAAAGGCGGGATTAAGTCCTGAATTCCAACGAACATATCCTTGAACAAAGGTGAAGAAACATCCTACAAGCAGAAGATATCGTAAAGTCTGATCAGAAGAATACTTTACCAATGGCCTTATCAACGGAATGATTAGGTATAACCCGGCAATAGCATATAAAAACCAAAGGTGGTAATGCAGGTTTCCGAAGTACCACGCTCTAACAAATCCTTCCAATTCATCAGCAACTATTTGGGTATTTAATGGAAGAACAGGAGGCTTGAAATACCAATAGTAAAAAGCGCCCCAAAAAGTTAAAGCGGTTACCAGCCTAACTAAATTAACTTTCAGAATAGATGTAAATGGCTTTTCAGCCGCGGGACCACTTAAGAAGAGGTAGCCAGAAATCATGAAGAAAACCGGCACGCACCAGCGAACAAGTCCGTTCCAGATGCAGATGCCTAACCAATCGTCAGAGGATTTAGGCACATCGTGCCAATCGGCACCGGTAACATGCAGCATTACCATGGCCATAATCGCGAATACCCGGCCAGCATCAGGCCATAATTCCCGGGAATTCATGGTAGTAGAAGAAGACATTTTGTTGATTGGATAATTGAAATTAAAATAAAGAATCTAGTATCTAAGAGAATGGTGCTGCTAATTTAGTATTCGTAATGGAATCCTGATGTTATTCAACAGGGTTAAGCAAATGGGTGTTTAAAATAGGTGCTGAGAAATTTCATTGATTCAATTCTATGGCGCGTGTAGCCGTTATAAAAAACGAAAAATCTGTATGATGCTATTTAAAACTTAAGTCGCGAATTAAAACGCCTCATTGTAAGTCATTGAACTTTTTGAAATTCTTCTTACAACTTACAACAAGAAAAAAATACACGCAATATTCTTACAAACCACGAAAGTGAAAGAGTAATTCGGAGATAGCGCTATTAAGTTTTGATTTGATAATCGTAAATCAGGAAGAAGAAAAGTTCATTACTGGCAAAAAACAAATATTTCACTCCGTTAACCTTAGTTTCTCGACTTTATAAAAAACGACGTTCATTGAGAAAACAATTCATCAAAAGCTATTGAAGCGCACTTTTACTTCCCTTTCAAGTATTTCTTTAGCCAGTTGTGAACTTCCTCATAGAAATATTTGCTGTTTCCTGATTTAAGAATCCAGTGGTTTTCTTCAGGAAAAACCAACAATCGTGATGGTATTTTATTGCGTTGCAAGATGTGCCAGTTCTCCATGGAATTGGCAACCGGAACCCGGTAATCAAGCTCGCCAACTGTGACAAGCATAGGCGTAGAAAAGCGGTCTGCGAAGGTGAACGGATTCTGATCTTTCCAAAGCTTTCCTGCTTTCCAGGGCAGCCCTCCGAACATAAATTCGCGATGTGCAATGGCGTCACTGGTTCCCCACTGGGTAATCATGTTGACGGCTCCAGCGTGGCTAATCAAGCAGCGATAACGTTGGGTGCTGGCCTGCATCCAGTTAGCGAGATGACCGCCATAGCTAGCGCCTCCTGCGGCTTGCAGGTTGCCATCGAGGAAGGGAAACTTCCGCAACGCTTCATCAGCCGCGGCGTTGATATCATCGGCAGGTCCTTTGAGCGGGTCGAGTTGGATCGCTTGCCCAAATGCTTCCCCATACCCGGTTGAGCCAGTATAGTCGGTGAGCAGAAGTGCATACTGATCTGAAGCTAACAATCCATAATTCCATCGGTAGCTCCAATTTTCTTTGAAGGAAGAAGCCGGGCCTCCATGCATCACTACGAAAAGAGGGTATTTCTTTCCGGCACTAAAACCAGCAGGACGAACCAACATGGAGCGGATTTTTCGTCCGCGATGGGTTATCCAGAATGTTTCCGGTTGTTGCAAATCGAGCGTGTCGAGGGATGCCTCATTGAAGCGAGTGAGTCGAATGAGCTTGCCATCCGGACGAATACGAGCCAACTCAGGTGGGGCAATGGCAGATTCGATGTTCATAATCACAGCAGGCCATTTGCCAGTGGAAACTTGAAGGTTAGTGAGACTGCCGGCAAAGGATTCGTTGTATCGCGTAGGCAAACCACCATTATGAGAAATAGTCCAGATTTGGTCGCGTCCCTGATCTTCTACATTCAAGTAAAGTGTGGTGTCGGATTCTGCCCATCCTGAAATCGGACGATCTACTTGGGTGGTAAGACACCTAAAACCTTGCATGGAAGGCCAATCGAAGCGGTAAAGGCGATTAAGATGATAAACTTTAGTGGAGTGCGACGGGTTACCCGATACATACAACGTTCGGCCATCTTCACTGAAATGTGGTTGATTGAAGTCAAATGGTTCATAACTAAGCAACTTGGCTTCTTCACCCAAAATTGATAGCTGATAAAGGCGATAAGCCGGTTCCTGAAATGCCGCAGTGTGGGCTTCCGTAGTAGCGCTGAAGACAATGGATTTGCCATCTGGCGCCCAGCAGACCGATTGCAGGGAAAATCCGGGTTGGTTAAGTGCTAATTTGATGGTTAGGTTACGTTCTTTCCCATTGCCTTCTATCGGCTTAACGAAGTAGTGGGTTTCGCGCTCATCGATCCAACGATCCCAGTTCTGCACTGGAAAGCTATTGTACGCATAGACTTTATGAGGTTGTTTCTTCTTTTCTTCTAACCGCTTTTTATTAAGTGAATCACTATCGGCTTTAGGGAAAACCTTGCTCAAAAACAACATTTGACTGCCATCGGGACTCCACTGAGGAGCCGAAGCACCAGTACTTAACTGGGTGAACCGCTGTGCCTCTCCTCCAGAGGCAATAGGCAAAAGGTAAATTTGGCTTTCTTCATCGCCTTCCCGCTTAGCCGTAAAGGCTAGCGTTTTTCCGTCAGGACTCCAACTATATGCAGACTCTCCTCCTCTTCCTGCAGTTAAACGACGTGGTGATGAAGAACCATCGGAAGGCACAATCCAAAGATCGTTAACAACTTCCTTGTCTTCGTAAGAAGGTTCTGTCACGCTAAAAACAACCCATTTCCCATCTGGACTAACCTGTGGAGGCCCTACCCTTTTCATCATCCACATAGCGGCATGAGTAATAGGGTGCTTGATGTTTTGTTGGGCATTTAAACCTATCGGCATCAATAGAACAAGAAGGAAGAAAAAGCGTAAACAGCGCATGATAAAAATCAGTTTTGACGAGGACGAACGAGCAAATAGGCATTCTTCACGGCGGTAGTACCTCCTGGTGAACGCCAGGCATGAAGGCTCATTTCGTAACGGAAGTTGCCCATTGTGAGCGGTTTCCAAATGCTTTCATACACCCACAAATTGTTACGAATATTAGAAAAACCTTCCGTTTCATTCTCGTTAATAAAAACTACCGGATTACCCACAGAAGCTCCTTGAAGCTGAAAGTTGTTGAAGGCTGTTCCGTTAGTTTCGTAATACACCACCAACTTCGCCTCCAGATTTCCACTAGCATTAATCAGGTTGGGAAGAAAAGCAGCAGTTCCAACATCCTGACCAAAATTCTGAAGATTAAAACCGCCATTACTGGGATAGGAAATCAGCGTAATGCTGCTTATTTGGTTTCGGGCTGCTATATCGCCTTGTACATCGAGGTTGTATTGCGGATTGGTGCGCTGAATTCCAAGGCGACCAGTAGCCGACTGATAAGTAAGTGAAGAAGTGGCCTCCACGGTATTGCTATCAACCCAAAATGTGATTCGGTTAGGTACTCCTTTGATTCCTGAAAAACTACCGGTTCCGTTTCCTTTTAGTATGCCCTCGAAGAAGTTTCCGCCTGTTCCACCATTCGCTACTGGAAGTATTCCGGAGACTTTGGTAGATAGTTCAACGGCCCCATTCAGAAGTTTGGTTGAAGTGATGGCATTATCGGCTATCGTCACTACGCCTGCGTTGGAAATAGAAACATCACCGGAAAGCGTGCGTTCTACCGCCAAGTTAGTTCCATCACCAACCCAAACATTACCGGAAAGTAAAGTTCGATTGAGTTTATTATTGAACGAATTCCAGTCGGAAGATAATAATGCGCCATTGGAAGTTCCAGAAGCAAGTCCGAGGCTCAATT
>CALSBM010000040.1:0-28422 GCA_943373175.1 Chitinophaga pinensis
CGTCAGCCCGAAGTAAGACTGCCGTCGTATTGGGTGCTTTTTTCCTCTGCCAATAATCAGCAAGCAGAGTTTATGGAAGGCTTTTACAATTCTACCCAAGAATATGGACAATTGACTAGTCTTAGTCTGAAGCAGGGAAGAGCTGGCTTGAAGGATAGGAAAGGGCAGTTCTATTGTAGCCTGAATACCAGCAAAGTGTTCACTTCTGTTTCATTGACATCCAATACCCCGTATTTTCCAGAAGTTCCTATGTCGCTTAGCTTCAATGAGTTAAGAAAGAACTACCATTTTGTTTTTTTGGGAAATATAGGGGACTCCGTAGCCAAAATTGAATTTTCTCCAATCAAAAAGAAAGGGGAATATTTTTCCGGAACCCTAACCCTAAACGTAATTACAGGCCGTCCGTTGCTGCTAGTTTGCAAGCATGAAGCAACCCACAACCATCCCTTTCAATCCGTTTTCGAAACTACCGACGATTTAAGTCCGATGGCATTGAACCTTACTTGGCAGTTTTCAGAGGAGGATAAACCCTTTAGACTCATTCGTCAAAGCATCGCTTATTCGTTTCAATACAACAGCGACCGACATCCTCCTCTTTCCGTGGAAACCGAAGGGGTTTGGTATGCGCTGGAACAGCAAAAGGAGTTTCTCTTGCCGGTTTTTGATTTTACTCCTGAAGTCTATGATTACCGGTCATTTAGTTTTCTACCTCCTAATCCCGGCTTCTGGAGTAGGCAGCAACCGCCAGTGCTAACTCAATTACAGAAAAGCTACCGCGATGATTTCATTCGTGAAAATAGAATGCTGTATCAGCATCGTTCTGAACATGCATTACCACGTGACCTTTTTGAAAGCCGATTGCTGATTTGGAACGACAGCCTTCGGCTGAATATGAAACGATTTCCTCGCGATAATCAGGCTAAACAGCCCGAGCCTTCTATGAACATGATAGCAGGCATACCTGAAGTACGGCTTGAAGCAGGAATATATTTAGATGTAAATGAATGGGACGATAGTCTGGAAGTAACCAGCTATGCTTTTTTGAATCCATTTCGGTGCAGCATACCTGTTAAAGCGAAACAAGCCTCCAGTTTGTTGCTTAACCTTTATTTGGACCTGTACGAATTAGAAAGAAGAGCATTTATGAAGGCAGTGAAGTTTGAAAAGAACCCGGAAAAAGTGTTTAAACTTCATCATCAAGCAGAGCAAAATGCCAGAGAACGTGCCAATCAGATGCTTTTTGAATTAGGGTTAAGCGGAAAGAAATTGGCTGCTGAACGCTGGACTGCCTATGTATTACAGGCTGGCGGCCCTGATAACACGCCTTTTCTTCAAGAAATACCCTGATTTGGTTAAAGCCATTTTTTTCGGTAGAAATAAACTACCATTAGTACTGAAACCAAAATCATTAAACCAATAATTGCGGCATATCCATAAGGGCTATAGAGTTCCGGCATATTCCAAGGCAAAATTTTGCCGGTAGAATCGGTGGCAGAAAAGTTCATCCCATAAACTCCGGCAATAAACGATAAGGGAATAAAAATGGTAGAAACCATGGTTAGCACTTTCATGATTTCATTCATTCGATTACTTATACTCGACATGTACAGATCCATTAAACTGGTAGAAGCTTCCCGATACGTTTCGGTAAGCTCCATTATCTGAACCGTGTGATCGTAAACATCTCTCCAAAAAATGCGGATATCGTCAGATACACAGGCATAGTCGCCTCTGACGAGGGTGTTGAGTTTTTCTCTTGTTGGCCAAATAGTTCTTTTGATTAAAAGGAGATCTTTCTTGACAGCAAGAATTTGGTTGCGGTTCAGCTCGTGATGCGACGATAGCAAGTCCTCTTCTAACTTTTCTAATCGCTCACCGATGTGGTTTAGCACAACGAAGTAATGGTCGGTCATTAAGTCGATAAGGGCATAAGCAATGTAATCAGGACGGCGGCTGCGGATTTTCGTCTTTCCCGACCGTAGTCGGTTACGTACTGCGTCTAATTTGTCGTAATAGTTTTCTTGAAGCGTAAATAAAATCTGTTTTCCAATGATGAAAGAAATTTGTTCAGTTTCAATTTCCAAGATTTGATTTAAATACAATTGCTGGCCTATTACAAGCAAATGGTCGGGGTGTTCTTCGATTTTTGGGCGTTGATACGAGCTTACGATATCTTCCAACTCCAGCGGATTCAACTTTGTTAATTCCGCCACTTGAAGTAGGGCATCTTCATTGCCGAAACCCTGAACATCTATCCAAAAACTTCGATCAGGGTTGTTTTTTGCCTCCAACATTACAGCATCGAGGTTGGGGTTTTCTTCTTCCCGAAAAAAATCATCGGAAAAAACGAAAACTTTGATTTTCAATGGTAAAGCGTGTTCAGGAATAGAAAATGTTCCTGGTTTTTGGCCAACTTTTCCTTCGTTATACCGGATTTTGTACCGGTTTACCTTAGTCTTGTTTGCCATGTTTATTGGCTGTAAAGTAGGTCGAAAGTGCCTTGGGTTAAATTGCGGGTAGCACCAACGGCATTTCTTCCTGTAAAGTTAAATGTGCCTTGAATCCTACCTTTTGTTGTATCGTGATTGGAAATCCGGAGTACACCGGGACTGGAATTAGCGCTTAAAAAGGATGAAGCGGATTCCGTATAAATGGCTTTGTTACGGTCAGCAGTAATGGAAAATGTACCAGTATCTAAATCAGTTAGTATTAGGCTTAAGCCGGAGCCATTAACGTTTTTAGCATTTACAGTTAGCGTTGTTCCTTTAGAGGCCGTTAGTTCCTGATTTGCGCCCCAAGTTTGGCCATTAATTAGGCAGCTTAAGCTTCCTGAACCTATCGATGGTAATCCGGAGTTGTCATCTTTCTGACATGCTGTAAACAGCCATAACCCAAGAATCAGATAAGGCCATTTCATAGCATAAAGATAGTAATTGGAAACAAGGGCAAGGAAGGAAGTCAAGTTCCCCGTTGACGGCGCTTGCGTTCTGCAACTATTAACCCTAGTTCCCTGCTCATTTGTCCAGCCATAGAGGTGTTTTCTCTAGCACGGCGAATGAGGTAAGGAAGCACCGCTTGAACCGGCCCATAAGGCACATACTTCGCAACATTATACCCAGCATGGCTGAGATTAAACGAAAGGTTGTCGCTCATACCCAACAATTGGCTGAACCAAATATGGGGATGATTATGCGGGATGTTTTTTTCATTCATCAAGGAAGCCAAAAACCGAGTGCTTTCTTCATTGTGAGTGCCTGCACAAAGAGCGATTTTGTCAATGTAATTTGCGCAATAGCGAAGTGCCTCGTTGTAGTCACGGTCTGAAGCGGATTTGTCTGGCTGAATAGGGGATTCATACCCTAATTTTCCTGCTCGTGCACGCTCTTTTTCCATGTAAGCACCCCGAACAAGTTTAACTCCAAGCAGATAGTTTCCGTTTTCTGCGCGTTGAAATGCAGCCTTTAGGAATTCTAACCTATCGTGTCGGTACAGTTGTATGGTATTAAAAATTAAAGCTTTCTCGGTGTTAAACTTTTGCATCATGTATTCTGCTAACTCATCAATAGCAGGTTGAATCCAGCTTTCTTCCGCATCGATGAAGAGCATTTGCCCGACAATGGCAGCTTCTTCACATATTCTGATAACCCGCGCTGTCGCAGCGTCCCATTCCTGGATTTCAGCTTCCGACATTTTCTGTTCAGCGCTTCTTTTTTCTAACAACTTAAAACGAATTACTCCTGTGAGTTTAAATACCGCAAACGGAATTCGGGTATCGCCTTTTGCTTTATGGATTGTTCGGATTATCTCTTCTGCGCAGGCTTCAAAAGCCGCTTCATCCGACATGCCTTCAACAGAATAATCGAGGATAGTTCCAACTCCGAACCGAGAAAGATTTTCAATCGTGCTATCACATGTCTTGATTGATTCTCCTCCGCAGAACTGTTTGTAAATAGTAGCTTTTATAAAGCCTTCAATCGGAAGCTTTAAAGCAAATGCCCAGTGAGTTAGTGTTGCGCCTATATTGACCAAAGCGGAAGAGTTCATGGCTCGAAACAGCCAATAAGCTCTGTTTAAGGCTTGCTTATCTTTAGAAGCATACGCAACAGCAGTGTTAGAGAAATCGGGTAGTGGTTCAAGAGGACTCATTCCTGGTTTGATTGATGCCCGACGAAGATAGGCAGAAGAAGAACGGTGAAAAAGAAAACGACTCCATGGTGGAGTCGTTTATTTAAAAAGGAAGAGGGGGCAATTAGGCAGTCAGGCCGAAACTCACACCATAATCACGGAGTTTCTTTTTCAATACCTGGCGGGCGAGGTGAATTCTGGTTTTTACTGTTCCAATAGGAATATCGAAGTGGTCTGCAATCTCTTGATACTTGTAGCCGGTATAATTCATCATGAAAGCTTCACGCAAATCTTTGGGAAGTGCAGCAATTGCAGTGTTGATATCTTCAAGCGCGAGTTTAGTAGAAGCTCCGTTCTCACTAGAATGGTTGACACTGTCGAGGTAATATCCAGATTCGGAATTGTCTAAGAAAGTATTACGCTTCACATTCCGGCGGTAATTGTTGATGAAGGTGTTCTTCATGATGGTGTACAACCACCCCTTGATATTGGTGTCCTCAGTAAACTTCTGGTAGTTTGAGAAAGCCTTCAGGTAGGTTTCTTGGAGTAAGTCGTTAGCTTCTTCCCGTTCCTGTGTCAGGTAAACGGCGTAGGCTTTCAATGCACTTGCGTGCTCGTTAACTCTTTTGCTGAATTCCGAAGGTTTCATTTGTTTAATATTTGATTGCTTTTACTTCAACAAAATTAAAGCATAGACTATATGTAAACAATAGGTTTAACTAATTTAAATGTTAAATAGATTGAATGCTGAAGTGAGAAGCTGTTATAAAAAGTAGCATAAAAGCGCGTAAAAAATAGTATAATGACTTTTTTATCTAGTATTCATTGAAATATGCACACATATTGAATATAGCTATATAGTTAATAATACTAAACAGAGCTTGTTTAAGCATACTGCGAAAACAATAAACATTTATAGACCTGCATATCTCTTAACACGGGTGTAGAAAATAAATGGCTATTTTGGCGGTTACCGTATTATATGGGAAGATTAGTCCTTTTTATTTTTTTCAACTGCTTTTGGCTTCAGGCTGTATGGGCAACTCACAACCGAGGCGGTGAGATTACTTATCGACATGTAAGTGGGAATACTTATGAAATTACCGTCACTACCTACACCAAACTAACCAATGCTGCAGATCGTCCGGAACTACTTGTTCTCTGGGGTGACAACACTCAAGATTCTGTACCCAGAAACAGCCAAACACCCTTAGGAAACGATATCGGTAGGAACATTTACCGTGCAGTTCATACTTATCCCGGCCCTGCTTCCTACATTATATCGGTGGAAGACCCCAACCGCAACGGTGGAGTCATCAATATTCCTAATTCAATATCAATTCCTTTTTATATCCAAACTGTATTGGTTATTAATCCCTTTTTGGGTATTAACAATTCACCTACTTTGTTATATCCGCCTATCGATAGAGGCTGTGTCAACAGGCTCTTCGTTCATAATCCGGGGGCCTTCGATCCAGACGGAGATAGCTTAAGTTACTCACTGACTTCATGTCGAGGAGATCAGGGGCTTCCTATTCCCGGATATACCTTTCCTAATGCAAGTTTTTTCTTCAGCTTAGACCCTATCACCGGCGACCTCACTTGGGATCGCCCTGTTCAACAAGGGGAGTACAACATCGCTATCCAGATAAAAGAATGGAGAAACGGTATTCTAGTTGGAGAAATTACCAGGGATATGCAGGTCGATATAGATGCCTGCTCCAACAATCCGCCTATAATCGATGTGGTTAGGGATACCTGCATCGAAGTAGGCCAAGTATTACAGATTGTCGTTCGTGCAACCGATCAGGACTTGAACCGGATAACGTTAACAGCTAGTTCAGGGTTGTTTACTCTTCCTACAAATCCGGCTACATTCCAACAGCCGGTAAATGGAAATGCTGTTGTTGCTTCTCCATTCAGTTGGCAACCAGACTGTTCTCAGGTTCGTAACCAACCTTATTCAGTGGTTTTTAGAGCTGTTGATAACGGAATCCCCAATCTGGTGGATTTGCAATCTTGGCGAATCAAAGTGGTGGCGCCAGCACCCAAAAACCCTTCAGCTACCTCGCGGGGAGGTCAAATAACACTTCGTTGGGATCAACACCTTTGTGATAATGCTTCTGGTTATAAAATCTACCGACGACAAGGCCCCTCAGGCTGGAATCCTGATACCTGTGAAACAGGTGTTCCTGCTTCAACCGGATTTGCACTTATTGATACTGTAGTAGGCAGATCAATTACCACTTTTGTGGACGACGACAATGGGAACGGACTTGCAGCCGGAGTAGAGTATTGCTACAGGATTACTGCGTTTTTTGACGGTCCAGGAGCCTTTATCACCTCTCAAGCTGAATCGTATGCCTCTCTGGAAGTGTGTAATATCGTATTAAGAGACCTTCCAGTGCTCTCAAAAGCAGACGTTAGCACTACTTCTGATCAGCAAGGAGCTGTAAATGTTGGTTGGGCATTGCCAACACAATTGGATACGACCCAATATCCAGGGCCTTATTCTTACGTTCTCTCTCGTGCTGATAATCCTGGAATGAACGGTGCTCAAATCATTTACCAGTCAAACAGTGTTTGGTTTGGTGCTCTCTCAGATACCACTTTTGTTGATTCAAACCTGAATACCAAGGACAAAACTTGGTACTATAAAATTAATTTACTCTGGAATTCTACTCAACCAGTAGGGAAAACCAGGCCTTCTTCGACTCATTTTCTAAAACTGACACCGCAAAGTGCCCGAATGCGGTTAGATTGGAGTTACACAGTTAATTGGACGGTCGATTCTTTCATCGTTTATCGTGAGCAATCAGGCGTTTTCGCTCCTATCGATACCGTTGTTGGGCAGTCTTCTTACATTGATCGTGATTTAACTAATGGAGTTATCTATTGCTATAAAGTATTGTCGATGGGCGGTTTCCGGACAGGAAATCTTCCTCCGATTAGCTTAAACCGATCGCAAATAGCCTGTGGTTTTCCGAAGGATACTGTTCCGCCTTGTACCTTATCTTACAGCCTCGATTCAAATTGCGTTGCCTTAGAGAATACGTTGAATTGGACATTGCCATTGCTTGATTGTTTCGACGATTTGCTCAAATTCAGAATCTATTACAGTCCAAGACGCGGCGAACCATTGGTTCTGATTGATTCTGTAGGAAAAAGCGAGCGAACATACCGCTTCCGATCTACGCGCTCTTCAGCAGGTTGCTTTAGCTTAGTAGCAGTAGATTCATCGCTTAACGAAGGCCCAAAGGATAATGTATTCTGTGTTGATAACTGCCCGGATTACTCCTTGCCCAACGTGTTCACTCCTAACGAAGATGGAAAGAATGACCGGTTTAAGCCTTTTCCTTATCGAGCAGTAGAGAAGGTGGAAATGAAAATCCTGAATCGATGGGGACAGGAAGTTTTCCAGACATCAAATCCTGACATTCTTTGGGACGGGGTGAGTAGCCAGACTGGTCAGCCATGTCCGGAAAGTGCCTATTTCTATCAATGTACCGTGTATTATACCCGTTTATGGGGAGTTGAAACACAATTCCTCCGAGGGATTGTTAATTTGTTGCGATAATCAATGTTTACCGGAATTATAGAAGGACTCGGCACTTTACTTCAAGTAGAAGCCGAAGGCAATAACCGCCATTTTAAATTTCATTGTTCGTTTAATCACGAACTGAGAGTTGATCAAAGCTTAGCGCACGACGGTGTTTGCCTTACGGTAACCCGAATTGAAGAAGGTGGCTATTGGGTTACAGCTATTTTAGAAACCTTGAATAAAACTGCACTCACTCAATGGCAACCTGGAACTTTGGTAAATCTTGAGCGATGCTTACCCGTAAATGGCAGGTTAGATGGTCACCTTGTTCAAGGCCATGTAGATGCAGTTGGCGAAATAGCTACATTGAAGGATCAGGAAGGCTCATGGCTAATTGGAATACAGCATCCTTTAGACCCTTATTTTCTTACAGTTCCTAAAGGCTCTATTTCAGTTAATGGCATAAGTCTTACCGTTGTGGAAAGCCAAATGGGCTTTTTCTCGGTTGCACTAATTCCGTACACCTGGGAAAACACCAACTTTCATCTAAAACAAGTTGGAAGTAAAGTAAACCTGGAGTTCGATATTCTTGGAAAGTACATAGCCAGACTACATCAACAACAAGCATGAGCAAAATACCTGAGGATTTGTTCCCCTTTCTGGAAGAATTACAACAAAATAATCGGAAAGAGTGGTTTGATAGCCAGAAGAAGCGTTATGAAGGATTGAAGCAAGAAGTTATTTCATGGCTTGATGAAACCTTGATTCCGATGAAACAGGCCGATGCAGATTTACCTACTATTGAAGCTAAACAGTGTTTTTTCAGAATCAATAGAGACGTACGATTTTCTGCCGATAAATCGCCATACAAAACCCATGTGGGTTTATCTGTCAGTAAAGGGGGCAAGAAATGGCCGGGTGCCGGGTATTACTTTCACCTGGCTCCGGATGAAGTCTTTCTGGCAGCAGGTGTCTGGATGCCGGAAGCCCAATTTTTGAAGAATATTCGGCAAGAGATTGACTATTGCCAAGAAGAGTACTTGAATCTTATTGCTCAATTATTGGCCAGAGGATATTCAATGATGGAAGAAGGTAGGCTAAGTCGCCCTCCCAAAGGCTTCGACAAAGACCACCCTGCTTTGATTCATCTTCAGAATAAACATTTTGTGATAATCGAGAAAGTTGAAAGGAAATCGGCGCTTTCATCTTCCTTCACCAAACAGGTTGTAGGATTTACAGAGAGTATGGCGTCATATTGTAGATTTCTCAACCGATGCTTGCCCGAAGAACTTCAGGGAAGTTGATTGCTGTCGGGTTGACTATTCGAAAGACCTTTTCCTGATTTAAAGCGATCTAATAATTCTGTTTCCGGGATTTGCATCATAGCCTGCAAGTTTCGGGCTTCCTGAGCTAGAGGGTGATGGGGAAACTCGCTCAAAAATCGCTCAAAGGCTTGATCAGCTAAAGCAAAACTCCCTATATCATTTTGGTAAATGTATCCTTGAAGAAAAATGCAAACTGCTTTTCTCGGATGGCGCGGATAAGCTAACTCGAATGATTTCAATAGTTTTAATGCTTGTTCATAACGGCCAGTACCTCTTGAAACATCGGAAGCTTTAAATAAAAACTCCGGACTTGACGTGTCTTTTGGATATAGCCTTTGAAACTGAAGGTATGAATCAATAACCTTTAGTGCTTTGGCAGTATCAAGTTGTTCTGGGTTGTTTCGGATTTCGGATTCAAGGGTAGCAATTTGCTCCCTTAATGAGTTTTGATCTGGGGGCGAGGGTTCGCAGGCTATAAGGCTGAAAAACATCAGGTAGAAAACTATTCTCATGGCCGCACAAAAATAGTCTTCTACCTAACTTAGTAAATCAATAATGTTCGCTCAAAAAGCGGTGAAATTCTTCTTTGAGGTCATGAAACATTTTAAGCTCCGTTTCGTAGTCTTTACGTTCTTGTCCATCCCATTCCATGGTTTGGCGTTCATAAGCTACAGGATTTTGGTGTATTCTGTCTTCAATCTTGCTTTCTAATTGCTTAACATCATGCTCAAAGTGATCCATCCAATCAACTTGGGCAATGAACCTATTTTGAAAGGATTCAACTTTCGACATAACCTCATGTTGGGTATTACGGGTAGCAATCTCGCCCAATTGTTTTTGGAAAATCCGGATTTCGTCCCGGTAAAAAGCTACTTGATTACGCCAGGTTTGCTGTTCGTGATGCAGTTTTGCGAGTTTTTCGTTCATGGTATTAAGGATAAACAGAGACAAATATATTTAATATTTCAAAATAAGGATATTAATGTCTAAAAAATAAGCTGTAAAAAATTCAAGCGTTAAAAAAGTACATTAATGAGTGTTAAAGTTTGTATTTAGTTAAACCTTAAGGATTAGAATTGGGTTAAGAAAATAAACCAATCACTTTCTTCATGAAGAAAATTCTATTCAAGTTGAGCTTATTCTTGATAACGGCACTGTTGGCAAACGGTGTTCGGGCTCAAGATAGCTTAGCGCTTTTCAACCTGTTGACCCCGGCTTCAAACACAGCCGCTCAACTACCAAGGGCTGGAAGTGTTCCAATTAACATTAGTTGGACATCCACGATTGCCACTAATGCCCAAACGCCGGGTTACACCTTTTTGTTGGACACCCTTGGAGGTAATTTCAGCAGCCCTTGGTTAACTCAGAATAGTGGAGGAGATACTACCCTTACTCTTACCAGCGATCAGGTATTAAGCCTGCTAGCCGGTAGAGGAAATCAACCGGGGCAATCAGTTCAGCTAATCTGGACTGTTCGCGCTGATACTGACTCCTTAACTAGAATGGCCGAACAGGTATTTAACCTTAATGTCGGTTTTGGAACAGATACACTTTCGAATTATACTTTGACGATGCCAGCCGGTGGTGCAGCCCTTGTTTATCTTCCCGGTCAACCATCTGCAGCTTTAGTAAGTTGGAATCCTGCAATCCCTCAAGTTTCTGGATCGGCAGTTTCTTATGAGTTCCTTTTAGATAGCGTAGGCGGAGATTTCAGTTCTCCACTACTTGTTGCCAATTCTGATGGAAGCGGAAGTCAAGCACAATTCAGCTTTACTGAAGCAATTCTTGCCAGCGTAGTTAGCTCATTGAACATACCAAGTGGAAGTAATAAAGATTTTTGGTGGACTGTGCGTGCAAGAACAGGCATTTTAACAAATCTGGCTTCTTCACCACTTCCTGTTACCATCTGGAACAACCCAGATACTCTTAGTGCATTTAGTTTAGTTGCACCAGCTAACGCTGCAGTAGTAAATGTTCCACAAAACGCCTCTGCTTCATACGACATTAGCTGGAATGCCTCAGCCAACAGTGCTGGTGGAGTTCCGGTAACTTATACTTGGTTATTGGATACCGTAGGTGGAAGTTTTGCTACACCACTTGCATCAATTGCATCGAACAATAGCGGTCAAGACACTGTGTTGACTCTGTCGAATACCGCAATCAATAACTTGCTTGCATCGCTTAACGTAGCAGCGGGAAGCGGCGCAACCGTTCAGTGGACAGTTCAAGCTAAATTTGGACAAGACAGCCTACTGGCAACTGCACCATTCACGATAACTTTAAATCGTGCTATTGATACCGTTTCAGCCTTTGCACTACTTGCACCTGCTGATAATGCAGTTGTGAATGTTCCACAAAACGCCACTTCTTCATACAACATTAGTTGGAATGCCTCAGCCAACAGTGCTGGTGGAGTTCCGGTATCTTATACTTGGTTGTTGGATACAGTAGGTGGAAGTTTTGCTACCCCACTGGCATCAATTGCATCGAATAACAGCGGTCAAGACACTATATTGACTTTGTCGAACACCGCAATCAACAATTTGCTTGCATCGCTTAACGTAGCAGCCGGAAGCGGCGCAACGGTTCAGTGGACTGTTCGTGCAGTATTTGGCACCGACACCACTCTGGCGACTGCTCCATTCACCATCACCTTGAATCGCAGTATTGATACTTTATCAGCCTTTGCTCTACTTGCACCAGCGAACAATACCGTTGTCACTTTACCAACCAATGCAAGTGGAAATTACACCATTAGCTGGCATACTTCTACTCCTAACTTGGGTGGAGCGGTTACTTACACTTGGTATGCTGATACACTTGCGAACAGTAATTTTAGTAATGCTGTAGTTATTCTGCCATCTGCAAATAGTGGCTTAGACACAACGCTCACCTTAAGTGCAAGCACAATCAATACCTTATTGACTAATCTTGGAGTTCAGGTAGGCCAGTCTGCTACCCTTTATTGGAATGTAAGAGCTTCTAACGGAACAACCTTGAACCGATGGGCAGATTCTACCTTCGCAATAACCTTCAATAGGGTTATCGATACGCTTTCCTCTTTTGTGTTACTGGCTCCTGCAAACGGTGCTACCGTAAATGTTCCACAGAGCGGAAGCGTTAACTACAACATTAGTTGGGCTTCAAGCCAGCGCACACAACCTGGTTCAGTAACCTATACTTGGATGTTAGATTCCCTAGCAGGCAATTTTAGTCAGCCATTAGCGACACTACCTTCAAATAACAGTGGAGTTGATACCATCATTACTCTGAGTAACGGAGTTATCAACAACCTATTAGCTAGTTTAGGTGTAGGTGTTGGTCAGTCAGCAACAGTGAAATGGACTGTTATGGCAACTTCCGGAGGACTTACCCGTCCTGCAGAATCTTTCTTCACCATAACTTTATTCCGTCAACCAGATACGCTTTCAGCATTTGGTTTAATCGCTCCAGCCAATAATACCACTTTGCCACTTTTAGCGACTGCTACTGCTGGTAACGTAAACATTTCTTGGAACAGTTCTGTATCAACTACTGGAAACAACGTGAATTACACTTGGCTGCTCGATTTATCTACCGGTAATTTCGCAACTCCATTAGCCTCCATCGCTTCGAATGGTTCAGGTGCAGACACTGCATTAACCTTGACTTTAGGGCAAATCAATACGTTGTTGAATTCACTTTCAGTACCTGTAGGTACAACTGCGAACCTGAAGTGGACAGTGCGAGCAAATTCAGGAAATGATAATCGTTTGGCTTCTCCTGCATTCAATCTGAACATCGTTCGTTTGGCTGATACCCTTAGCAGTTTTGCTCTAGTATCACCTGCTAACAACACTGCATTAAGTGTAACAGGCAATCCATCTACTAACTTAACAATCAATTGGAGGCGTAGTAATGCCAGCAATGGTAACGCTGTAACCTATAATTGGTTAGTAGATCTGCCCGGGAACAACTTCACCAACCCACTTGTAACTCTTCCATCCAATAACGGAGGTGCTGATACCGCTATAACCTTAACTTATGGAGCTGTGGCAACTCTTTTGGCTGCAAACGGAGTACCTGTAAATGTACCTACCGATATCATCTGGACTGTTCGTGCTACATCAGGTACGTTAAATCGTCTTGCAGTACAGCCATATACTTTAGTGGTTACTTGGAACTTCTTAACTTCAACCCAAAACCTGAATCTGGGTGAAGTGAAAATGTTCCCTAACCCTGCAACAAATCTGACTAGCTTAGAAATGAAGTTTGAACAAGCTGCCGACATGAGCCTCGCTATTCTGGATATGCAAGGACGTGTACTGATGCAAAACGAATTGAAAGGATTTGTTGAAGGACGTGTGGATATGGATGTTAACGAACTGCCAAGCGGCTTGTACCTCGTAAGAGTTGCTCGTCCTGAAGGCGTTCAGACACTTAAACTTAAAGTCTCTCGATAGTAAGGGAGTAAATAAAACGACAAAAGGCTGCCTTAAGGCGGCCTTTTGTCGTTTAGAGCAGTAGCTAATGAGTCAAATTGTATCAACTGATAAAGCAGAGGCTTTTGGTTCGATGAATAGCCCTAATTTGCGGCATGTTTCAGGATAAGCCACTGGCGGAGTACCATCCAGGCATGCAAGTGCTGATATTGTTTTCCTTTTGCCTCACATTTCTTTCAGTTTTTGCCTTAGGTGGACTTATGCTGATTGACCCATTGTTTGGTTTAGGAGGAATTGATGAATTAGCCAGTGGAATACCTTCCATACCCGAAAATCGCCAAGCATTGCGATTTTTTCAAGCAATGGCATCTGCCGGAATGTTTGTAGTTCCGGGTATTTGTTTCATGTATTACTACAATGAGAAGCGAATCAGCGGTTTCTTTTTGCGGCCGCAGTTGCCCCGCTGGACTGGAGTTTTGCCTTATTTTATTCCGTTACTGGCTATTCCAATAGTCAGCTATGTTTATGAATGGAACCAGCAAATCGTTTTTCCGGAAGTACTTGCAGGGGTAGAAGCTAAGTTTAAATCTGCCGAAAAGTTAGCGGAAAGCCAAACTGCACTTTTGTTAAACATGGAACAACCAAAGGAGTTGTTGATTTGTCTGCTTGTGATGGCACTGATACCAGCAATAGGAGAAGAGATGATATTCCGTGCCGGATTACAACGTATTCTTTATCAGGGAACTCGAAGAATACACCTCTCCATTTGGCTTTCGGCAGCTATATTTAGTGCCTTGCACCTACAGTTTTATGGATTTATTCCGCGAATGGGGCTTGGGGTGTTACTGGGGTATCTGTTTGCGGCGTCGGGCAATTTATGGTGGTCTATAACAGCGCATTTCATCAATAATGCTGCTGCAATTCTGATGTATTATTTCAGCCAGCATGGAATCAGTCGGATTCAGGAATCTGATCTTGCACTTGGCCCCTGGTATGCGTATCTTATTGGGTTTTTGGTGTTACTCATTTTAGTTAGGAAACTGTGGAAGAGCCGCAGAACCAATTTTGAATTTGACTATTAATGAGCCATAGTGACTGGGTGCTTTTATGCGTTTGCCAGGATACCATTCAAGCCTCATTAATTATTGTTCAGCTTGAAGAGCTTAGCATTCCGGTTGTAATGCTCAATCAGAAAGATTCTAGTTACGGGTTGTTTGGTGAAATAAGGATTATGGTGCCAAAAAAAGAGTTGTTTGCAGCACAAGGATTGTTGATGAGCATGGGATTTTCAATTTAAATCGCTTTCTATGTTAGAATTTCTGCTTATTCTTTACTTTTCAAACGATGTTGCTTAGCTTAGTACTGCAAAATCTGCCTATGAAAAAGAGATTACTCGTATTGCTGGCCGGAGCTTTCGGCTTTGCAAATTTGGAGGCTTCAGCACAGCGTTACACTACTGAGGTATTTCAAAATGTGACTGTTGATCAGAGTGTATTCTACTCAAGAAACATTTCTGTATTAACTGGTTCCCCAATTGTTGACTCACTTAGGATGGATATCTACCGGCCAGCCGGGGATACTTCAACCAGTCGCCCACTGATTGTTTACCTGCATACCGGCAGTTTCCTTCCGCCTATTGTTAATGGTTCTCCAACTGGTTCTCGCCGTGATTCTGCAACCGTGGCTATCTGCCGCCGTTTTGCACAACGTGGATTTGTAGTTGCCGCTCCATCTTACCGTTTGGGCTGGAATCCTCAAGGAACCCAACAGGTTCGTACCGGAACTATCCTGAATGCCGTTTACCGCGGTACAATTGATGCCAAAACTGCCGTTCGTTGGTTTCGCAGGAATCATCAGATGCAAGGTAATACCTATGGAATTGATACTTCACGCATCGTTATGATTGGACAGGGTACCGGTGGATACCTTGCCTTAACAGCCGCAACCTTAAACAAGGTAAGCGAGCTGAACTTGCCTAAATTTATCGATCCAGGTACCAGTGCTTCTTACGTTAATCAAGCTTTGGTAGGCAATTTTGATGGTACTGATTCTACAGCACTAAACCTCCCTAACTGGCCAACATATTCATCCCGTATTCACATGGCTGTTAACCTTGCCGGTGCTTTAGGAGACAGTACTTGGTTAGAAGCTGGAGAAGTGCCTATTATTGGCATGCACTCGCCAACGGATCCTTTTGCACCTTATACTGCTGGTGTAGTATTGGTTCCAGGAACAAGCTTTCAGGTTGTTGACGTAAGTGGAACTCGTGACATTGTACGCAGAGCGAACACTCTAGGTAATAATAATGTCATCAATAATGCGGTTTATACTGATCCTTATTCTCAAGTTGCTGATGCTTTAAACGCTGGAGTTAAAGGGCTTTATCCAATGTATATTGCCCCGACCAATCGCCCCCAGGCAGGCCCGTGGGAATTTTGGGATAGCACCATTGTTAAGTCGATTACTATTCCTCCTTCTTTCTCAGGTGCTGCAGCGCATTCTGGTGGTATGCTTACCAATCCAAACATGTCGCGAGCAAAGAGTAATGCCTATATTGACACAGTGGTGAACTACCTATCCCCACGTATAGTGAATGGCTTATCCTTGTTCCCTGTTGGAGTAAAAGAAAACTTTAATGTTCAGGCTGCTGTTTACCCCAATCCAAGCAATGGCGAAATCAACCTTCAAGTTTCAGACAACAATCGCATTAATTCTGTTGAATTAATTGACATTAACGGACGCATAGTTTATCGTGAAGTTGGTCTTCGTGCTAGCTTCCACCGCTTTACAGCTCCCTCTACTTCTAAGGGATTGTACTTTGTTCGAATACTAACCGAAGAAGGAACCGCAATTCAAAAAGTGAAGATTGATTAAGTATTAATCAGCGTAATTAAAAAGACCTAAGCAAAATGCTTAGGTCTTTTTAATTTGGAATTACTTCGGTTGTTATTTTATCAATGTCAATGAATTGTTAATTGAATTGAGTTATTGGGGAAAGAGTTGAATATTTAAGCATCTGAACATATTAACCTATGAAAAACATCCAAATTCAAGTCCTTTCGCCAGAAGATGTAGATATTCAATTACTTGTCAGATTATTACAGATTTATAACGAAGTATTTGAGCATAATTATCCTATTCCTCAGAGAGAATACTTGAGTCTGCTTTTGAACAACGCTCAATATTTAGCCATAGTAGCAAAAGTGGATAATGTGGTTATCGGAGGACTAACGGCACATTTGCTACCGCAGAGTTTTTCAACAAAGCGACTGATGTATATCTATGATTTGGGTGTTATGCCAGAGTTTCAGCGAAGAGGTGTGGGTTCTAAGTTGCTAACATTTGTGCGCGAGTATTGTAAAAAGCATGATATTGACGGAGTCTTTGTTCAGGCAGATGTTCAAGATGTAGAGGCAGTTTCATTTTATAGAACTTCTGCACTTAAAGATGAATTGGAGGCTATTCAATTCAGTTGCAATATTGAGTAATGACAGAAGTTGCTGTTTTTCTTCGAGGGATTAATGTGGGGGGGCATCATAAAGTGCCTATGGCTGAACTCAAGACACTGCTCATAGAGGCTGGCTTCAAGGGCGTAAAGACTCTGTTAAATTCAGGGAACGTAATTTTAAAGTCGGAGTTGGATAATCTGGATGAAATAAAGTCAAACATTGAAGAACTTCTTTCATCTCATTTTGGATTCAGGATACTTTTAGTGATAGTTGAAATGCAACTGTTGAGAGAATTAGTTGAACAGCAGCCATTTCAATTACAACCATCGGGAAAGGAATTTCGGCATTATGTTTCCTTTCTAAATGAGCCATTAGAGAATTCTGAATTCCCTTGGGGTACAGAAGATGGAGTTTTTGAAGTTTTTCGAATTGATGACCGGATGGTTTTCAGTGTTTTAAACTTGGGTTTAATTCAAACTACTTTAGGAATGGAAATGCTAGACCAGCGATATGGTAAACGAATTACTACCCGCAACTGGAACACTATAGCCAAGGTTGCAAGCTTGTAAATGTTCATTGACCCCACTGATCCCGGTCTAGGCTACGGTAATGAATGGCTTCTGCTAAGTGCTCCGTCATGATATCAGTGCTTCCTGCTAAATCAGCGATAGTTCTTGAGACTTTTAGTATTCGATCATAGGCGCGAGCAGAAAGCCCTAACTTTTGCATGGTTACTTGTAGCAATTGACGGCTAGCTGAACTTAACTTACAATGATGCTCAACTTGTGGGGTTTGCATTTGAGCATTACAGAATACATTTTCGAGAGTTTCAAATCGCGTTGTTTGAATGTCTCTTGCTTTTTCAACTCTCATTCTGATTTCAGCACTTTTTTCACTAGGCCTTTGCTCGGAAAGCTCGTGAAAAGCCACAGGTGTTACTTCAACATGCAAATCAATTCGGTCTAATAAAGGGCCAGAAATTTTGTTGAGGTACCGCTGTACTACGCCAGGGCCACAGTTGCATTCTTTTTCCGGGTGATTGTAGTATCCACAGGGGCAAGGATTCATAGAGGCGATTAACATGAAACTCGCAGGATAGTCAACAGTAAACCTAGCTCTGCTGATGGTGACTCGTCGTTCTTCCAATGGCTGTCTCATGACTTCTAATACCATTCTTTTAAACTCAGGCAATTCGTCAAGAAAAAGAACACCATTATGAGCAAGGCTAATTTCTCCCGGCTGGGGCACTACTCCGCCCCCAACCAAGGCTACATCGGAAATAGTATGATGGGGAGACCGAAATGGTCTAGTAGCTACGAGGCCGGTTTCCTTTCCAAGTTTGCCAGCAACAGAATGAATTTTTGTTGTTTCGAGCGCTTCTTGCAAACTTAATGGTGGAAGAATTCCGGGTAACCGCTTAGATAGCATGGTTTTACCTGCTCCAGGTGGCCCAATAAGCAAAACATTATGACCTCCTGCTGCTGCAATTTCCAGAGCGCGTTTAATGTTTTCTTGTCCTTTGACCTCACTGAAATCAGGCATTTCATGAAGTTGTTTTTGGTAAAACATGGCTTTTACATCAAGTTTACAGGGCTTTAGACCGCTTTTTCCTTGGAAAAAAGCAGCAACATCCATAATATGAGGAAATCCGTAAGCATCGATGCCTGATACAATTGCTGCTTCTTTAGCATTGACTTCCGGAAGTAATAAACGGGTAAATCCTTCTTTTTTAGCCTGTATCGCAATTGGCAGCACTCCTTTTACAGGTAGCAGACCACCATCGAGTGATAATTCTCCCATAACAATAGTATTTTGGAGTTCTTCTGCCGGAATTTGATTGGATGCAGCGAGAATTCCACAGGCCAAAGTAAGGTCGTACGCAGATCCTTCCTTGCGAATATCTGCTGGAGCCATGTTGATGATTATTTTCATCCTCGGCATTCGATAGCCGCTATTCTTCAAGGCCGATTCTATTCGCCAGGAGCCTTCTCTAACTGCAGAGTCGGGTAATCCGACTAGGTTATAGCCGAAGTCACCCTGACTTACATCCACCTCAACAGTAATGGTGGTTGCTTTAATGCCGAAGACGGCAGATCCGAAGGCTTTTACCAACATGCAGGCAATTTGAACGTTAATTTTAAGCCTTCCAAAAACGAGAAAGGGTCTGAGTACGATGTTTCAGACCCTTTCTCAAGGTTAAAAGCGAGATTGACCTAATTCAAGTTTTCGATGAATTGTCTTTCGTGGATTCATCTCCTTGTTTTTTCGAATTGACTTTTCGTCTTGCTTTCACTGCTTCTGAAAGTAAGAATTCTACCTGTCCGTTTACAGAACGAAATTCATCTTCGGCCCATCGTTCTAATTCTACATATAAAGCTTCATTGAGCCTCAATGCAAATGATTTTTTTGACATCAATCTTCCTCCTTTCCGGGAATAATAATGTCGGTGCCGGCACTTTCGCCTTTAGCTAAGTTGGCAAAATATGAAAAAGCTAACAGTAGCAGCCAATATCCTCTGTTGTCTTTGAACAGTGTTTCGTCGGCATCTACTTTCCAATAGTACAGGAGTTTCCAGCGCGAGACATTCTTTTTC
This sequence comes from Chitinophaga pinensis, assembly GCA_943373175.1. GTDB lineage: Bacteria > Bacteroidota > Bacteroidia > UBA7662 > JAIXUI01 > JAIXUI01. Next base: position 19,455 of record CALSBM010000040.1, read on the forward strand.
TCCTTTCTGATAACCATTCTGGTAAGGCCGTTGTCTTTTTCACTGATGATTACTTCTAAGACATTGTTGCTTTTATAGGATGTTTTCCAGTCTAAACGATGGTCTGGAAGTCCATCAACATGAATGATTTTCTTACTTGACCACCACTTTTCGCTAAACATACTTCCATAAACAATGTCGTTTACTTGCAGGTAGTTCTTTGATAACCAAAAGCCGGAAGGAGCTAGCGTGATGGTGTTTTTGCCAATAGTACCTTCTAACTTCCATTGTTTGTCGTTTAGTTCTCCAATAAGCTGGTTGTTTTTATCATACAACTGATACCAGTTTTTGGTCCAATCTTCTTTTCGGTAACCGAAGTAGAAAAGTGATTCTCTCATTTTTCAGTAGATACTTCCGGCATTAACCACCGGATTAACTGCCCTATCGGAACAAAGAACAACCAATAAGTTGCTGACCATGGCCGCTTTCCTTTCTTCGTCGAGTTTCACAATGTCTCTTTCGTTGAGTTTATCCAATGCCATTTCTACCATTCCAACTGCACCTTCAACAATGGTTGCCCGTGCTGCAACTACCGCTTGAGCCTGCTGGCGCTGTAACATGGCACCAGCAATTTCTGGCGCATAAGCAAGGTGGCTAATCCGTGCTTCAAGTATTTTGATGCCTGCACGTTCCAATCTTGCTTCCAGTTCGCTTTCTAACTCTTCACTCACAATTGCGGCACCATTTCTTAACGTTACCTGCGCCTTGCTGTCTTCAAAATTGTCGTACGGATGATCGCCTGCTAGCTTTCTTACAGCAGCTTCACTCTGGGTAAGAATGAATTTATTGTAGTCGTCCACTACAAACATTGCTTTAGCGGTATTGTCGATCTGCCAGACTATTACAGTAGCAATTTCAATAGGATTGCCTACTTCGTCGTTGACCTTCAGCTTTTCTCCATTCATGTTTCTTGCACGAAGCGAGATTTTCCTTTTTTCGTAAAATGGATTCACGAAGAAAAAGCCATTTTCTTTAATAGTACCTACGTACTTCCCAAAGAAAACCAATACTCTTGCTTCGTTGGGGTTGATGATGAAAAAGCCAGGAAGGAGAAAAACCGCCAATACAATGATCACAATCCCTGAAATAAAAAGTGGACCAGAGGTTTTGGCTACTAAAGCTGTTCCAATTCCGGTGAGTAAGAACCAAAATGCTAAGGCGGTAAAGCCTTTAGTTGCGGTGGTGAGTTGTTCTTTCATGATATCAAAATGATATTATAAAGATATTGAATTGCCAGAATAAACCGGCAATTCAGTTTTACTTTTCCATCAACGGCAAAAGCAAATTATAACTGGTTAAAAAGGGGTGTTTATAAGGATAATTGACTCTCAATAGGTAAATTCTGATCAGCAGCATTTACATTGGCCAGAGTAGTCATAGCAATATCTTTAAGGGCTTCTTTCGTGAAAAAGGCTTGATGTGCAGTAACCAAGACATTCGGAAAGTGAAGCAATTGCCCTAATACCTGGTCGTCAATAATTTCTTCTGAACGGTCACGGAAGAAGAGGCTTTCTTCCTGCTCGTAAACATCAATTCCTAAATATGCCAGTTGTCCACTTTGAAGAGCGTCAATAGCTGCTTTGGTATCAATCAAACCACCACGGCTGGTATTGATGAGCATCGCACCTGGTTTTATCAAATGGAGAGATTCTTTGTTGATAAGGTGACGAGTCTCCGGACGTAATGGACAGTGCAGCGAGATTATATCAGATTTAGCAAGTAATTGTTCCCATTCCACAAATTGAATTCCGGTTTCGGCTGTCAATGCTTTGTTAGGAAGAGGGTCGAAGGCAAGGAGTGAACAGCCAAAGCCTTTCATAATTCTAGCAAACGCAGCACCTATCTTTCCAGTACCTACAATGCCTACTACTTTGCCTGAAATCTGAAATCCGGTAAGACGATCTAAGGAGAAGTTGTTTTCCCGAACCCGATTAAAAGCTTTGTGTGTTTTCCTGTTAAGGGTAAGCAATAAAGCTGCGGCATGCTCCGCTACAGACTCTGGGGAGTAAGCTGGAACACGATAGATGTTTAAACGTAATTGACGTGCTTTTGAAAGATCTACCTGATTAAAGCCGGCACAACGCAAGAAGATATGACGGATACCAAGATTGTATAAGGCATCAAGGCAGAGGCTGTCGAGGTGGTCATTAACAAATGCACAAATTCCATGACTACCAGAAGCAAGTTGAGCTGTTTTGAAATTGAGACCAGATTCAAGAAAAATAAGCTGGTGAGAACTAGACAAGAAGGCTTCACTTAGGAATTCACGGTCATAAGGTTGAGAACTGAATACGGAGACGATCATGGAGTAAAGATAATGAAGATAAGTTGCGCGCTCCGAAGGAGCGGAACTCGGCTGCTGCGAATGTTTCACAAAGGCATGAGTAGCGCTGATGTGTATAGACAGGGAGTGTGCCAGGCTGTTCCGCCCCTTCGGGGCGGGCAACACCTTATACCAGCTCCCTAAAGATGTATGCCGCCTGATACGGAACCTCATGTGCCTTCAACAATCGCTTATATTCTTCCAGAAAACGCTCGCGATTATGCCTTATCCCTTCATTTTGGATGTACTCTTTTGTTTTCTTCAGCGATCCATGACCAACACTAAACGCTCCGAATCCCGTCTGCCATCGAAATCGTTCCTCATTATAATTTGAGATGTTTACCCACTTAGTGGAGTATGACTTCAAGTCCCGAACTAATGCAGATAAATTCAAGTCTGTTTTAATCTTCAGTAGCAGATGGATATGGTCTGTACTTCCATTAATCTCAAGCAATTCTTGATGATGATTTTTTATGATTGCATTCAAATACAGGAAAAGGGAGTCCCGCCATCTTGGCTGAATCTGGCTATTTTTGAACATAACCGCAAAAATTAAATGAACATACAACTGTGTATAGGTACTCGGCATAGCTTTTAAATTTTAGAAGTGAGTAGTCAAGTTTAATGCCTTTTCTCTAACACATAGTCAAAGAAAAGTCGCATAACGTGATAATTAAGCCAATGAATGACAACCAGTTGTAAGAGAAGTTCGAGGAATTTAAAGGCAAAAAAAACCCAGGAAGTCAATTGTTGACAACCTGGGCGCAGGGAAAATATAACGAAAGATTATTTCATTTTGGAAGAAGACTTATTATGACGTGCTCCCTGGTGTCGGGGTCGGCGATGCCCCAGAGGAGCAGAAGGCTTTGGAGCCGACTTAGGAGCATGAGCCTGTTTTCTAGCAGGCATTTCTTCTTCCATAGGGTATGGGTGCTCCTGCATTATTGAGATAAACTTCCCGATAAGCTTTTCAATATCATAGAGAAACGGAGCTTCTTCATGATCACAGAACGAGATAGCCGTTCCCTCGCTTCCGGCACGACCAGTTCTTCCGATGCGATGCACATACGTTTCAGGAATATTGGGTATTTCAAAATTCACTACAAATTCCAACGCATCAATATCGATACCTCTGGAAGCAATATCTGTGGCTACTAACACCCTTATTTGCCCATTTTTAAACTGGGATAACGCCCGTTGTCTGGCGTTTTGTGCTTTATCACCGTGGATAGCATCGGCGCTTATTCCATTTTGGCTCAGCACCTTAGCGAGTTTATCAGCTCCGTACTTAGTTCGGGTGAAAACCAGTACACCGGGCGCATCATTCGTTTGAAGGACATGAATCAACAGTTTAACTTTATTGGCTTTATCAACCAGATAAACATACTGATCAATAATTTCAACGGTGGACGATACTGGAGTTACCGTTACCTCAGCCGGATGATGCAGGATATCCCTCGAAAGCTCGAGAATATCCGCAGGCATGGTGGCTGAGAAGAAGAGCGACTGGCGTTGTTCCGGAAGCAGCTTAATAACCTTGCGGATATCGTGAATAAAGCCCATGTCCAGCATGCGGTCGGCCTCATCCAAGACAAAGATTTTCAAGCTGTCTAACTTGAGGTAACCCTGTCCGATTAAGTCAAGCATACGACCGGGAGTAGCTATCAGAATATCAACACCACGCTTGAGAGCATCAACCTGAGGCGTTTGACCAACACCTCCAAAGATTACCGTTGATCGGATTCGAAGGTGACGACCATAAGCCTGAAAACTTTCGCCAATTTGAATTGCCAGTTCACGAGTAGGAGTAAGAATTAAACAACGAAGTCCACGAGGAAGCCCATTGCGGTAAGCCTCATCGAGACGTTGTAAGATAGGCAGAGCAAAAGCAGCAGTTTTGCCCGTGCCGGTTTGGGCACAGCCTAATAAATCTTGACCATCTAAAATCGGAGGAATAGCCTGTTGCTGGATAGGAGTAGGTTGTGTGTAACCCTCCTCTTGGAGTGCTTTTAAAAGCGGTTTTGAAAGAAAAAGTGCGTCAAAAGTCATGACATGGAAATAGACTGACAGACTGCACCGGGACAATCTGAAAGGCAGATTGATAGAAAGTTTTAAAATACGGGAGGAGGGTTCCGGAAATCCATTCCTGCCGGCTTCAGGGCCTGGCAGGCACTTGAAAAGTGCTTAATCCCTGATGGCACATTCGTTAAGATGCGAAATGAGCATGGCGAAGGTAGGCAAATAAAGCACACAAACCTACATAGAGTAGTCCTAAGCCGAAACGCTACCTTTGCCCATACTCCGCCTTATGAAAGAATACCTATTGCGCTGGACTGGTCCTGCGCTTATCCTCATCCTTTTATTGGGAATGTTGTATCAGATATTAGTGGCGAGCGGACAACTATCCGCTGCAAACACTTGGGGTGGCCAGCTTACCGACGAAAATAGTCGTAAAGTAGGAATTGCAGTTTCTCTGCTGATACAGACCGGCATTTTGTGGCTGTTACTCATGCGACTCGGAAAACTCAAAGCAAGATTAAGTAGTCAGGCACTTAACCGATGGATGTTTGCAATATCAGCCTTGTTTTTCCTGAATACCCTCGGCAATATGGTAGCAAAAAATGACTTAGAGCAAGCGCTGGGCACACCGATAACCGGAATAGCGTCAATACTCTTTCTGATACTGGCGAAGTATCCGGAAGCAGGAAGAAAACAATAGCGCTTATCGCTTATCACCAAGGTCAACCAATACAGAGAAGTACGCCAGCCTGCCGATAGCAGGACCACCAAACACCTGGATTGCGCGATTATCGAACAAGTTATTTGCGCCAAGTTTAAACGTAGTCTTCCACTCCGGCTTGCGGTAGTTCACCTGCGCATCCACCATATCGTACTGCGGAACAAAGCCCGTAAACTGAGGAGATCCTTCAAACTGGAATCCATCCACCCATTTATAATTGATGGCAAAACCTACGTTAGAAAGATTAACACCCAGAACACGGGCAAAAATATCGCGGCCACTAAACCCTAAGTTAAACTTATGTTCCGGCGTATTGAAAGCAGGGATAATTGGATCCGTAGAACCGCGACGATCCAGTTTGTTCCAAGAGTAATTACCATTGATCATGTAATACCGCGAGAAATAGTAATTCAGGCCCAACGACAAACCCTGAGTCGTTACCATGTCGGTAGCGTTAGCTGCAACGCGTAAAACACGTATGTTGTTGACAATACTTGCTCCACCTTCAGGTTTATCAAAGTATGCCCCAATATTGAACCCAATAAAATCCTGATAAAAGCTGAAATAATAGTTCGCATCAACAAACAACTGCTTCCACAACGTTCCACGATAACCAACCTCCAGTGTTTGCACTTTCTCAGGTTTGATAGGCGCTACATTGAAATAGGAAAGCGAGTTTGTGTTTTGGGTATTGAGGTAATCAATTAAGCTCGGCACAGTAGCTAAAGAATCAAATCCACTTAGGTTGCCTACAAGACGAGCCGTTCCTACGTTATAGAATAAGTACTGATCTTGAAGTGTTGGATTCCGAATAGCGGAGCTAAAGCTGAATCGGAAAATGTGTCCTTTCGTGTTTTTATAAACTAAGGAAGCTGCAGGCGACACCAGAAAACCAAAGTTTTGATTTTTATCGGTGCGAAGTGTAATGCTTCCTTTCAGCTTTTCTTTAATCAACTCCTTCTCCATTCCACCATAAATCCCGAATTCAACATTGGTGATGCGTAATCCACTGGTATCGCTGAAAATGGTTCCGCGTGAGTTTGGCGTGTACAGCCGACCATTTCCCCCAATAGTCCATTCAGCAAAAGTAGATTTAAACTTCTTTTCGCCTACCAAATGATAAAGTGCCGAGCGGTCCCAGAACCGGGAACCACCTTCGGTAAAAGAAGTGCGGGAGGTGATTTCATTGAAGGCAGAATCAAATCGGGCTGTGCCAGGTTGGAAGTATGGTTGAGCTAATGCATTGCTTCCAAATGGAGATTGATCGCCTCCATTTGCCCAAGCAGAAGCTAAGGCATGCCAGGCATGAAGTGAATCAGCAAAAAGGCCATTCATCCGGTTAATATTAGCTGAATACTCCGCTGCATTAAAGCCAGTATATGGAATGAACCCTGGAAGATTTCTGTATCGATTAGAAATATTAGTTCTCCAAAAATTAAAGTAGTCCGAATAATAGTCACCCCTTTGGTCTCTGCCATCAACATCTCCTTTTGCAGCACGTTGTAATAACACAGCAGTAAAAACAGCGTCATAAGAACGTCCAGCATCCTCATTCGAGGCATAAGCCCGAATAAACCAATCGCCTTCTTTTCGTATTTCTAACCGGTTTTGAAAAAATAAAATGTCTCGAAGTGAATAACGGTTATCGCCTTGATACACCGTAGTACCGGTACCGAAGTTAGTAGAGTAAATAATCTCAGCACCCTTCTTCAATTTATAATGGAAGGCAGCATTCAGCTTCAGATTGTTTGTATTGTAGTCCACCAAGTCCTGTTCCAAATAACCTCTTCGATAGAAAATGCCCAAACCAGGGGTAAGATTCTGACCAGAGACTCCGCTCTCATCAAAGGCTCTTTCATCGCCATAGCGGTTTACAGCGTCCCAGCCGCCTGGATTACCTGTCGGTGCCGCACTCTGTGGGGTCGCACGCATATCGGTAGCTTCCCAGTCGTTGGCACGCATATAAAACAGGTTCATCTTCCAAGCAAAGCGTTCTACGCCGTCTTTGTTTTTATACGCTTTGGCATAACGCACTGCCGTTTCTACCATCGCACGCTCGCCTACTTTGGCCATTGCACTCAATCCTTGGTGCACAAAGGGGCTTTTGGTTGTCATGCTCACCACCCCATTGAAGGCGTTTGGGCCGTAAAAGGCAGAGCTAGCGCCTACAACCAAGTCCACTTTCTGAACATCTAATTCCGAAGCCCCCAAAAAGTTGCCCAAGGAGAAGTTTAATCCAGGCGCTTGGTTGTCAACGCCATCAATCAATTGCAACGATCGAACTGGAGACGTAGAGTTGAAACCTCGGGTGTTTATCACTTTAAAGCCAATCGAAGCTGAGGTTAAGTCAACGCCTTTCAACTGCCCCAATCCTTCGTAAAAATTGGAGGCAGGTGTTTCTTTGATTGCAATAGCGTCCATTGCTTCCACAGTAAGAGGTGCTTCTTTTTGTTTTTCCGAAAGCCGGCTTCCAACTACATCCACATTCCGTAACGACTTTTGGTTAGTTTTCAGACTAATAGAAAGCGGTTTTGCCAAGCTTTTTACTGTCACTTCCTGACTCTGATAGCCAACATAGGATACTACCACAATAAAAGGAGGGTCGTTTTTCACACTAAGGGTAAATCGACCCTCTACGTCGGTAGAGGTGCCTTTATCTGTGCCCTTCACCACCACACTGGCTCCAATCAGCGTCTCTGAGTTGCGGGCATCTTTTACAACGCCACTGAGGATACCTCCTTGAGCGTAGGAAATTATAGAAAAAAGAAAAAGGCAAAAACTGAGGTACAGATGCTTCATAAGCGTTTCAAAAGCGATAATAGCCAAAAAAGGCTGTATTAGTAATGGATTGAAGTTGAAAGAATTAGGCTGAATGCACTGGGATACTAAACTCCGGAAGCACCGGGCTTGGTTTCTCCTTCCAAAAGCAGGGTTCGGGTAGGGTAGGCGAAGCTTGATCCATTGCGGACAACCACTTCATAAATCTGATAATTCAGGTTTTCCCTCACATCTACATACTCATCATAGTCATTGGTTATAACTAAATAAGCAACTAGGATATTCAGGCTACTCTCTCCAAACTCAAAAAATCGAACTACATAATCTTCAGCTACTCGTTCATGAGCATCCAACATCTGCCGAATTTCCGCGATGATAAGCCGAAGTTGGTCGGGCTGGGTTCCATAAACCAGATGCAACATAAACTTGGCCCTCCTATGGGTACTCTGGGTAATGTTGTTTAACATCTTGTTTACTAAATCCTTGTTCGGAACAGTAACATAGCTTTTATCTAAGGTGCGTAACCGTGTTGAGCGAATTCCTACTTTTTCTACAGTACCTTCCAAGCCGCTGCCAAGGTCAATAAGATCACCGGTTCGGAAAGGCTTATCTAAGAAAATGGTGACTGACCCCAGAAGATTCGATAAGGTTTCCTGTGCGGCTAAGGCAATTGCAAGTCCTCCAATTCCTAATCCTCCAATAAGTCTGGTCACATCTTTATTAAAGACAAATCCCACTATTGCCAATCCTCCAAGTAAAAAAAGAATAGCCTTTGTGGCGTCTTTGAAGAAGGGAATTAGTTGCGGGTCAAATCGGAGCTCTTCCCGTTCAGCTTTTCTGCCCCAGAGATAGGCCACATAATTAACTAAACGCATCAAAAGCCATGTAAGGCTTAGAATAAGGATAATCTCGAATAAAGTGTTGAGCGCGTAACGAAGTAAGAAAGTTTCTTCTTCGAATACCTGAACCTTGCGAGGGATTTTTAGAAACTTATAGGCAACAAATACTGCAACCCACAACAAAAATGCCTGCATCGGCTTTAATACAAAGCTCGTAAAATTGGTTAGTGCAGTCTTATAGTAATCTGG
>CALSBM010000041.1:0-28010 GCA_943373175.1 Chitinophaga pinensis
CAAAATCGCATAAAGAAGCCTCCTATGCACTGGGAGCAAATCGTTGGGAAACCTTGTTTAAAGTTACTATTCCTGCAGCAATGCCCGGTTTAATTGCGGCGGTGTTGCTTGGCTTGGGCAGGGCTTTAGGAGAAACCATGACGGTGCTGATGGCTACCGGAAATGCCGCAGCAATTCCTAATGGCTTCTTAGATTCAGTCAGAACCATAACCGCAACGATTGCTATTGAAATGGGGGAAGTGCCGTATCAAACTACTCACTATTTTGCTTTATTCGCAATAGCAGCTATCCTATTTCTTATTACACTATTAATTAATTTTGTTGGAGAGTTTTATGCTGAAAGAATCCGAAAATTTCATGCATGAAGAATTTTTCGGGAATTAAAGGGATAACTAACAAATTGCTTCTGGGTGGAAGTACCCTGATCGTTTGCCTCGTCTTTGGGATTATTATCGGATACATTTTTCTGAATGGAATTCCCAGTATATCATGGAAATTTATTTTCACATCACCTACAGAAGGAATGACACAAGGTGGAATTCTGCCCGCAATTCTGGGAACAATTGCACTAACTTTTATCACTACGTTGTTCGCCATTCCTTTGGGTATTTCTTGTGCTATTTATTTGAATGAGTACGCCCGTCCAACATTGTTAACCAACACTATCCGATCATCGATTCGCAATTTGGCCGGAGTCCCTTCTATAATTTACGGGTTATTCGGATTAGCATTGTTTGTACAAGGATTAAACCTAGGGACTTCAATATTATCTGCAGGACTTACGCTTGGTTTGTTGGCACTTCCCTATATCATAACGAGTACCGAGGAAGCATTAAAAAGAATTCCCAATAGTTTACGAGAAGCCACACTTGCATTAGGTGTGACACAATTCGAAACCATCAGAGATGTGGTCATCCCAAAGGCATTACCCGGAATTCTTACCGGAATCATCCTTACCCTTTCGAGAGCGGCTGGTGAAACCGCTCCCATACTGTTTACCGGGGTAGCATTTTACATCAATGGCATCTCGTTAACAACTTCAGAAGAGTTCATGGCTTTACCGTATCATTTATACATGCTTTCAACGCAACACAACGCCATCGAACAAGTCCGTCCTTTGGCTTTTGGTACTGCCACAGTGCTAATTTTACTTGTATTAGTTTTCAACTTGACAGCATTCTATCTGAGGCATAAAAACAGAGCACAGGAATAAATGAGAAAATCAATAAAACTAAAAGCTGAAAAGCTGAATTTATTCTTTGGGAAAAAGCAGGTCTTAAAAAACATTGATATCGAATTTCCTACCAATCAGATAACTGCTCTTATTGGCCCATCCGGATGTGGAAAATCAACCTTACTTCGGAGTTTCAACCGGATGCATGATTTATCGCCCGACGCCAAAATACAAGGAAAACTCTTTTTGGATAGCATAGATTTATATGATAAAAAATGCCCGGTTACCGATATACGTAAACGCGTTGGAATGGTCTTTCAAAAACCAAATCCGTTACCAAAAAGCATTTATGAGAATTTATCCTATGCACTTAAAATTCATGGTTATTCTAAAAAGGAAATACCGGACTTAGTTGAGAACGCGCTTAGGGAAAGCTTTCTCTGGGATGAAGTTAAAGACGATCTCGACAAGCCTGCAGTTAGGTTATCCGGTGGGCAGCAACAACGCCTTTGCATTGCCAGAACTGTTGTTTTGAGACCGGAAGTAATTCTTATGGATGAGCCTTGTTCTGCACTCGATCCCATTAGCACAAGAAAAATAGAAGAGCTTGTTTTAAAACTCAAAGAAGATTACACCATTGTAATTGTTACGCACAACATGCAACAAGCTCAGAGGATTTCACAGTATGTAGGCTTCATGTACCTCGGTGAGTTGATTGAATTTGATACTTGCGAAAACGTATTCAAATTTCCAAGAAATGACTTAACTAAACGGTACGTGGAAGGGCATTTTGGTTAAACTAATCACAAAGAATAATGGAATAAAATTGTCCATTATATACATAAGCTTTTCCTCGATTGACCTAACTAAATGCTTCCATTACCATCAACTTCAAAATACCACTAACACCCCTTTACACAATTTATATCAAAGATTGATACCTTTGGGTACACCGCTAAACAACGAAGTATTATCTCTACTGCCTAACCCTGTTTCAGTCATTTTGAGCCGCTTCTTTGCCGAAACCGAATATACGCTTAACACAATATCAGATGAAAATAATAGCAACCCTGCTAAGCCTTATTTGCCTTACGTCCAGCCTCTATGGGCAAGGATATGTGGACAAAGCCATGAAAAAGCACCTCGAAAAGGTTGAAAAATCGAGGTTAAAAGGGAAAATTATCGTGAGCATGGATACCATCTTCAATGCCGGAACGCCTTATGCCATACTAAAATCGAAGAAACGGCTTTTGTCGAAAGACTACACTTTGCACTCCTTATCAGGAAACGAATTAGCGGTCATCACATTGGAATGTGAAAACTATACACTCGCTTGTCATTATGCATTCACCTTCTTAGAATCCGGTGGAAGAGCAGAAGTAAGCAATGCGCTTGGAAGCAAAGTTGAAGAAATCGTGGTGGAGAATAATTTAGTTATGGGCGAAGGCATTAATCCAAAAGGAGAGAAAAAGCTACTGCTGCTTTACCCACCAAAAGCCGGAGTTTCCGGTGGAATTACTCCTTCAGAAACTATCCTTTCGGATGTTCTCTCTAACACGCCCCAGAATTCAGGAACAACCGTAAGACGAAGAAGCACCGGAAGTGTAAGCACAAAGGGAGATAAAATAGTACAAGGGGGAGAAGAAATTGGAAGCTATAACACCAATACGGTTAACGAAAATGGCAATATTTATAATCAGATAAGTTATTACGACATCAATGGTTCGCTTGTCGCAGAAGCTACTCAAACGAGCATTACGTCCGACATTTATACGAATATAACGAGCAAAAACAACATGAAACACACGTTCAAAGTCAAATTTCGAACAAACGCAGAGGAAGAAATAGCTCAGTACTTAGTTACCAATTTATACTTGTAAGCATCGAAATCTTAAAACACCTTATCATTAAAATAAAATAATCACAAAATGGCTTCAGGATTTTTTGCAATTTTAGACGACATAGCGGCTTTGATGGACGACGTCGCGATTACCGCCAAGCTTGCTACGAAAAAAACAGCAGGAATACTTGGTGATGATTTGGCTGTAAATGCCGAAAAGTCAACAGGCTTTGTATCATCAAGAGAAATTCCTGTTTTGTGGGCGATTACAAAAGGTTCATTCATTAACAAGTTAATTATTTTACCGGTAACGTTATTGTTAAATGTATTTTTGCCGGTTGCCATAATAGTAATACTTGTACTGGGAGGTTTTTACCTCGCTTATGAAGGGGTAGAAAAAATTTCAGAATACTTCTTTCATAAAAAACATCCTTCCCATCAGCCTAGTGCTGAAGAATTAAAACAAGATGCTGAACTAGAAAAGGTAAAAATAAAATCAGCGATAACCACCGATTTTATACTCTCTGTTGAAATAGTAATCATTGCTCTAAGTACCGTGTTAAACAAAGATTTAAGCATACAAATATTTACCTTATCGGTTGTTTCCATACTAGCTACGGTAGGCGTTTATGGCCTTGTAGCACTAATCGTTCGTATGGATGATTTAGGATTCAAATTGATTAAAAAATCGAATGAAAAAGGAATAATAAATCAAATTGGTCAGTTGTTAGTTAAAGCCTTACCCGTTGTGATCAGAATATTATCGGTAGTAGGAACCATAGCTTTACTACTTGTTTCCGGCGGCATATTTTCGCACAACATCGACTATTTACATCACCTTTTACCCGAATGGCCCTCCATGATAAAAGAGTTTATTTTTGGTGTGTTAGGCGGAATAATTGCGTTAGGTTTAGTTTTAGTAAGCAAAAATATTCTTAAGTTGATTAAATAAAATACAATAACAATCTTACAAAATGACAACAGACATCAACAATTTTGTCACCTTTGACACTTTGAAAAAGGGACAAAAACACAATAAGAATATTCGTACTGATGTTTGGCTTGCAACTTATATGAACGAAAATAAATCGAAAATAAAATACCAATTGAACAAGATTACATTCTTCTAAGCTTTGACTTAGATAGGGACTTTTATTTTTTAAAGGCCTATTTAAATTGAAAGAGCAATTTTGTTTGTGGACAGTAGTAAACCAACTCATATTAGCCGTTCAGGGCAAATTTCCCATCTTTTTGTGACATCAAAATTTAAACTTCCATCGCAATACCCAGGGTAAATATTTAACAGCAATTGAAAGATTGGAAAACGAAACAAATACTAGTAAATTTAACCCATGAAAAAAGAACAGGTGATAGAAACAGTATCCGAATTGCCTCAAGAATTTGAGCTGGATGTTTTATTGGAGAAGTTGGTCCTCATAGAAAAGGTGGAGAAGGGCTTAAAACAAATCAAAGAAGGGAAAACGAAGACACATGAAGAGGTTAAGGAAATAATAAAAGGATGGTGACGGTAATTTGGTCGGAATTATCAATCGAGGATTTGAGAAGTATATTTGAGTATATAGCGTTAGACTCACCCTATTACGCCGGATTACAAATAGACAGAATAGCAAATAGAACAGAGCAATTAATAGAATTTCCACAATCTGTCAGAGTTGTTCCAGAATTTAATAATGTACGCTTACGGGAACTTATAGAAGGGAATTACAGAGTAATTTATCAATTACAAAATGAAACAGTTGAGATAGTAAGAATACATCATGCTGCAAAAAAGATAGATTAACAGCATTAAAAATGCTGAAATGAGGAAAGATGGATTTAAAATTCTTGGAATTGACACAATAAAACAAGTACTTTAAAAGCAACTGAAAATTCGATTAAATTAACTTAAAACAAATGGTTTGCTTATTACATCGGGGAAGGAATCAGCCAGTAACCATCCACCCATTCATCCCAAAGCCCCTAATACCAAAAGCCCACAACTACTCAATTGCTGTGGGCTTTTGTTTCCTTTACCGAAATTAATTTACAATTCCCGCTCTCCCCTACCTCACGCCCAGCTCTTGCAGCAAGTGCGGTGCTTGAGCCACTTTCTCAATGGTCCACAGGATGAAGCGGATGTCGCATCCGATGCTGCGGCTGTAGGATTCGTTCCAGGCGTAGTCGTTGATGGTGGCGGTGAAAGCGCGGTCGTAGTTGAGGCCAATCAGGTCGCCGTCGGCGTTCATGACCGGGCTGCCGGAGTTGCCGCCGGTGGTGTCCATGTTGTACAAAAAGGCTAAGGGTACGTCTTTGCCTTCTTTCACAGACCAACTACCAAAGTCTTTATTCTGAAACAATTGCTTTAGCTCCGGCAACACTTCAAAGTCTTCACTGCCGTCTTCTTTCTCTAACATTCCGCTCAAATGCGTAAATGGCAAATGGGTTTGTCCATCTGCTGGTTGATAAGCTCGAATGCGACCATGAGTAAAGCGCAGCGTTGCGTTAGCATCAGGAAGGAAGGTGGCAGGCTTGTACGCCATCTTAGCATCCATCAAGGCCGGAAGTAAGCTGGTAATCCGCCCATTCCGGCGATTTCGCTCCGCATTTAATCGTTCGTTGAGGGCAAGATATTCATCCGCTAACTGAAAAATGGGATCTTTCTTCAAATCGAAGGCTTCGCCCTTCTCGTCCAGCAGCCAAGTTTTAAATGCTGCGGCGTTGAAAAACCTCGACTTCTTAAAAAGTCTCGTTTGCCAGTTTTTCAAGTCGGGCTGGGCAGCTTTCAAGCTAGGTGGAATCCAATCGGCTTGCAGCGTGAGAATTTTATCGCAGAAAAGCTCAAAAGCGCGCTTCTCCCAGTCCATAGAGAAATTGTCGGTAGTGATGTTTTTAGCGAGAACTTGAGAGAGGGAGTCGGCGGCTTTTTCCCGCAGCGTTTTATCGAGCGGAAGGCTTTTAAAAATTGCCCTAAAGTTGACCGCTCGCGAAAAGGTCGGGGAGAAATTAGGAAACTGACTAAGCCAGAAATCCCGCCCAGCAGTGGCCGACATATCGGCATACACTTGGTTCAACTCCGGTAAGGCTACCTTCCAAGAGGCATCAACATCTAACTGTGTCGCCAGCCAGCGCATTAGCGTCGTTTCTTCTTCCTCCTTGGAGGCAATCAACCCAATGCGCTTTAGCCCTTGCAATTTGCCTTTGTAATTCTTGGTTACGTTTGCCAACGACTTAATCCTACTGGCATAAGCGATTTCCAACGCTTTATTCTGTGTTCCTAACGCTTTCATATTGGAGATAGCCCAATCGTACAGCTCAACCGTTAAGGGCATGAATTGCTCATTCTGATAACGCAGAAAACTGGCGGGATAATGACGAAACGTTCTTCCCGGATAGCCGAGGATGAAAGCAGCATCATTTTCCTTCACACCACCGGTATTGATTTTCAAGAAACGACTCGGCTTGAATGGTACATTATCCGCACTAAAAGGGGCAGATTTTCCGTCTTTGCTCACATAAGCGCGAACAAACGAAAAGTCGCCAGTATGGCGTGGCCACACCCAGTTGTCGGATTCGCCGCCAAATTCCCCGATGGTGCGTTGTGGCACATAAACTAACCGGATGTCTTGTATGGTTTGGTAGCGAAAAACGACATAGACTTTTCCGGGGAACATTTCAGACACCTCGCATTCTAAACCAGGATTTTTCTTGTTTTCCTCGCGTTCAACTGCACGCATGTTTTGACGAATCAACGCCAAACGCGCTGCTGGATCTGCGGCTTTTTTTACCTGTTCGTTTAGCACACGGGCAGAAACGTCTTCGTAGGTGAGCGTAATTTTCACCGTAAGTCCCTTTGCGATGATCTCTTCTTCCCGCTTCCGAGCGAGAAATCCGTTTTTGATGTAATCATTGCTCAACGAGCTGGCTGCTGCTACTGCACTGAACGCACAGTGATGGTTGGTGATGATGAGTCCATCGGGCGAAACGAAAGAGCCGGTACAACCGCTGAGCTGAACGAGTGCGTTGAGCAGGCTGTTTCCACCAGGCTTGAACAATTCATCGACAGAGAGCCTAAGTCCTAGTGCTTTCAAATCTAATTTCTTCAACTCCGAAAGCGGGTACATGCCCTCATCCGGGCGGTCGGAAGAGGCAGCAGCCTGCCTTGTAAAAAGAGTTAGCAACATGCAGATGCTAACCAAAATAGATCGAGGTGATATCATCGGGTTAAAGATTCAAGGTGTTGACGAATAACGGATTCGGCTTCTAAAGCTAAGTCGGATGGATTTCTACCTGCACTTTCGATAGCCGGTAACACATCCCAGCGCACATGCACTCCTACTGGAACTGGCCAGAAGCTATAACGAGCCAGCTTCCAGGAATTATGAATGGCAACAGGGACGATGAGTGCATCCGGAATAGTTTCGCATAAAGCTCTCAAGCCGCCTTCCGAGAACTTCTTCAGTTCGCCCGTACGCGAACGGGTTCCTTCCGGAAAAATGCAAACCGAGCGTCCTTCTTGTTGAGCTCTTGCACCCATTTCCCGGATGAGTTGCACGGCTTCAGCTCCGTCCTTTCGGTTAATGCCAACAGCACCACCACGGGTAAAGTTGTAGGAGATAGACGGAATGCCTTTCGCTAACTCCCGCTTGGCAATAAAAATTAACTTCCATGGACTGAAATGCCAGATGAGGGAAGGAACATCGTTCATGCTCTGGTGGTTGGCTACCACAATAATGCGACGGTCTAATGGTGGCTTATGGCCATTCCAGCGAAAATCGAGGCGAGCAATGTTCAGTCTAATGATTTGGTGGAGGCACCAGTTAAGCCAGATAATGCTTTTCTGATGCGCTTTATAGCCAAAGACATTCCATGCGATTATCTGTACAGGATGAAAAACAAGTAGGCAAAGCCCGAAGGCCAGCATATAAATTGGGGTGGTGATGTAGGCAATCAATTGAAGCACGAAGCGAAAATAGTTTTTTAAGACCAAGCCATTGTAATGTCAGTTTTTCAAATTTTCCTTAATTATTCAACACATTTTCAAGGGTTGAGGTCGAAAATCGAAAAACTATTGAATTAATAATTGTTTTCAGCTAAATATTGATCTTGATTTCGCTCTATTTCCCTGATAATCGCACCAAATGAAGCACCAGCCCAGGATACTTTGCGCAGAAACCAATCCTGAAGACCAACAACAGATAGCCCAAGCACTAACTGAATCTTCAGTACGTTTGTACTTCGCAGACTCCCTTGATGCGTTTTTTCATCAATTAGAGGAACGTTCTTTCGACCTAATTTTAACCGAGTATCACTTAGGAAGCTCTTCCTTTCCTGAGATGGCCGATAAAGTCAGGGAACTTCAGCCTATGGTGCCTGTGTTGGTCGTCTCCTCGTTACCGGAACGCAGCCATGCACTTCCATGCTTAGATGCAGGAGCACTTGATTACATCAGCAAAAGCAAACTGTTCTTGCTCCCCTCAGCACTTGAGCGTGCCGGAAGAGAAAAAGAACAACTCCGCCGTAACCTTCAGGTTGAGGAAGAATTAAGGCGTGCCAACGAACGCCTCCGTTCTATCTTACGACTTAGGAAATCCCAGGCTCAAGACATTCACAAGCAGTTCAGGCTATTCTTTGATTTAGCGCCCATTGGCATAATAATGACCGATGAATTCCGCAACATTATCGATGTGAACGCATGTGTAATCAAGTTCCTCGGTTATAGCAAAGAGCACCTTTGCACCCTCAAAACCTCCGATATCACCCACCCGGAAGACCGCCCTGCCGATAATGTAGTTGCTCAGTACGACTACAGCCATGAGGATTCACAATCCAATTCTTACGAAAAACGATACATTAAGGCCGATGGAGAAATAGTTTGGGTAAAGGTTACTCGTGCTGATTTTCTCTTGCTTGAAGATGGCAAACGCTACCGCCTCGGCATCGTAGAGGATGTTACGGTATTTAAAAACAGGGAGAAGGAAATGAAAGAACGGGAAGATGAACTTACCAGCCTTTTGTCTTCTTTGGATGACATCATTTTTGAGCTCGATAAAGACACCCGTTTCCGAAAAGTCTGGGTTTCGGATGAGAGAAAACTCCTTAAGCCTTCCTCAGAGTTTATTGGTCAAAAACTGCATGATATAGTTCCGGCTGTCGCCGAAATTGTTGAACCTTATTTAGAAGATGTTTTCAACTTTGGCGAAGTAAAAGAATTGGAATACCACCTCGATTTTGGGACTGATCGTAAGTACTTCTTCTGTAAAATAACACGGGTAATCAGCAAGTTGAACGCAGAACCCCGCATCTCTGTATTGGTGCAAGACATCACCAGAAGAAAGCAAATTGAGCTTGAAGTGCAACAGGCTTATGAGATGGAAAAGTCATTAATAGCGCTAAAGTCAAGGTTTGTGAATATGGCTTCTCATGAATTTCGAACGCCGTTGGCAGCTATTCGCAGTAGTATGGACATTATGCTTATGGTCGGTGGAAAGCATCAGGATTTAGAAGAATGGCAGCCTGTTTTACGTCATATTCAGAAAGTGAATCATGAAGTGGACCGCTTGACCAACCTGATGAACGACATTTTGATTCTTGGAAAGCTTGAAGTCAACAAAATGCCCTTCAACCCTGCTCCGCTGGCCTTTCAAGCTTTAGTTAAGGAATCGATTAGAAAAAACCTGCTGATTTACCCTTCTTTTGAAGTGATACGCCTTGAGGTTGTTGGAAAGGAAAAACCTATCATCGCAGATGCCGTTATGGTTAATCACATCCTCGACAACCTGATCAGCAATGCACTGAAATACTCAGAAGGCTGCCAATCCCCGGTTATTCAACTCAACTATTCATCAGAAGCATTCCTTGTCTGTATTGATGACCACGGCATTGGAATACCCGAAGACGAACTTGCCCATTTGGGAGAATCCTTTTTCAGGGCCAGCAACGCCCTTCAAATTCCGGGAACTGGTTTAGGATTAGTTTTGGTTGACAACTTCATAAAAATACACAAGGGTTCAGTGAAGTGGGAAAACAAGGTGGAAGGCGGCGTGAGAGTAACCCTGACTTTTCCAACTAAAGTCGAAATCGATAACGGATGATCCTTATAGTTGAAGACGAAGTTGCCTTACGGGAAAACATGCTGGAATTGTTAGAGCTATCCGGCTTTGAGGTATCTGCGGTGGCAAACGGTGAAGAAGCTTTGCTTTGGTTAGAAGCTCATTCGGCTAATCTTATTCTATGTGATGTGATGATGCCGGTGCTGGATGGGATGGAACTGTTAGAAAAAATAAGATTGAACCCCCAATGGGCTCACATACCTTTTCTATTTCTTAGTGCTAAAGTTGAAAAACGAATTCAAGACGAAGGCCTTCAGAAAGGCGCACAATTATACATGACCAAGCCGTTTACCCATTCAGAATTGGTTATTAATATCAGGAAGTTGCTTTAATTCGAATGCTTAGCTCAGGTAACGGGCTACAATGGGCATCCTTCTTCCTTGGCCAAACGCTTTGTCGCTTACCCGAATAATGGGAGGCGACTGATGACGCTTATACTCGTTACTGTTGACTAATTTCAGCACACGTCTAACTAAGGCTTCATCAAATCCAGATTCAATGAGGTTTTCCGGACTTCGTTTTTCTTCAATATATCCTTGAAGTACGGCATCCAACAAGGCATAATCAGGAAGTGAATCGCTGTCTTTTTGATCAGGTCGAAGTTCAGCCGATGGTGGCTTAGTCAGAATGTTAGTCGGTATCACTTCTACCTCCCGATTTATCCACTCACAAAGCGCGAAAACCTCCGTTTTATAGACATCGCCAATTACCGAAAGCCCGCCACACATATCGCCGTACAACGTGCCGTAGCCTACCGCTAACTCGCTTTTGTTCGAAGTGTTCAACAGGATGTACCCGAATTTATTCGTGTATGCCATCAGTAGCAAACCACGCAACCTCGACTGAATGTTTTCCTCTGCAACATTAAAAGGAAGGACACCGAAGGCAGGCTGAAGCAATGTTCTAACGGATTCATAGCCGGCTTCAATGGGGATTTGTTGAACTTCTATTCCGATGTTGGACGCAAGTTCTAAAGAATCCGAAATAGAATGATCGCTGCTGAACTGAGAGGGCATCATAAGTCCTAGAACATTTTCCGCTCCGAGTGCACGAGCAGCGAGCACTGCCACTAAGGCAGAATCAATACCTCCGGATAAACCAAGTATCGCTTTCTTGAAATTCTGCTTACGGAAATAATCCTTTATCCCCAACACCAAGGCATCATGAATAAGTGCAGAAGCAGGTTGAGGCAGCTTTACTAAGGGTTGCTTAGTCGCTAAATCGGAAAGCTGGAACACTGCAAAATCTTCTTCAAAGGCTTTTAGTTGCAACACTATTTCACCATCAGCATTCAAAACGCAAGAGTTTCCATCGAACACTAACTCAGTTTGCGCTCCTTTGTGGTTAACGTAAACCACAGGCAAGTTGTAACGTTCGGCGTTTAACTGTAAGACCTCCGCACGGCGTTCCGGATGGCGGGCAGAAAAAGGAGAAGCTGCAATGTTGAGAATAAATTCCGGCTGTTCTTCTATCATCTCATCCATTGGAGTCCTTCGATACAGACGTGGCTCTTGGATGTTCCACAAATCTTCACAGATAGTTACGGCCACTTTTCGACCATGAATTTCTACACAACGTGCTTGCGGACCAGGCTCGAAATAACGGTACTCATCAAAAACATCGTAATTAGGGAGTAAGATTTTGTGTACACGGTCGGTAATCCGTCTATTTTGTATGACTACTGCACTATTGAATAACGGTTTCCCGAGGAAGTCCGGATTTCGGGAAGGTGCTCCTACTACGATGGCCATTTCTCCGGCTTCTTCGCAAAGAATCATAAGTGCATGGTCGCATAAATCAATAAAATCCTCGAATTCTAAAAAATCACGAGGCGGGTAACCACATACCGCGAGCTCAGGAAAAACAATCAGATCTGCTCCTTCCGTCCGGGCTTTGCTTATAGCATGAAGCATACAGGCGGTGTTGTGCTCAAAGTTGCCGGTATGATAATTACACTGTGCGAGGGCAATTTTCATGGCGCAAACATCGTCAATCGTCTCGATTGAATGCGCATATTCGCCCTTTAGATAATGCTATGATGAAAAAAGCCCTCTTGATTGCCCTGGTAGTAGCCGTTCTGGCCGCGATTTATTGGTTTTTCTTCCGCACGCCAAACAACAAGGAAGCCGTAGAAGCTGGCTTGCCGCAACACGAAGTTGAGGTTCCCGATGTAGAAGTAAATCTAATTGTTAAGCGTTTCGACCGTGACTTGTTATCGCTGCAAGGCTTGAAACCGGATGCCGCAGCCCCGGTAATGGAGCGTTTGGGCAAACAGTACCCCTGGTTTTTACCGTTTTATTCCGAAGTGTTGGCAGAAATCATCCCGGCCAGAGACCCTAACTTCAGGTTAGCTATGCTCGATTTCATTAACAATCCTTACATTAAGGATTTGTATCAGGATGTTCTAAAGGCATTTCCCGATGAAAAATCGTTTGAAAAACCGCTAACTGAAGCTTTTCGCTTCTATCAATATCACTTTCCTAAACAACCCATCCTACCGGTTTATACCATGGTTAGCGGGTTTAAGTATGCTTCCACATTAACCGACTCAGGCATTTGCCTCGGACTCGATATGTATTTAGGTCGGGGCTATCGTTTCTACCCAAAAGTGGACTTCATTCACGAGTACCAACGCAAGCGATTTCAACCGGAATACATTGCGCCCAATGTAGTGCAGTTACTGGTTGAAGACCTTTTAGGGCCGGAACCTCAAGCCAGGGTTTTGGATGGGTTGATTTACAGAGGAAAAATGCTGTACATAGCAAAGATGATTCAGCCCAACACCCCAGACTCCCTGCTAACCGGCTACACTGCTGCTCAGCAAGCGTGGTGTAAGGAGTACGAAGGTGAAATCTGGGCTTTTCTGGTGCAGAATAAGCTGCTCTTTAGCCAGGAACTCAACGCATTGAATAAAATCCTGAACGACGGCCCGCACACCAACGGAATGCCTAAAGAATCTCCCGGCAGAATTGGTTGGTGGGTAGGCTGGCAGATTGTGAAACGCTATATGGAGCAGCATCCCGACACTAAACCGCAGGAGTTAATCAGCACCCGCAACGCCGACGAAATCATGCGAGAAGCTGCTTATCAACCGCTGGTAAAACACCAGGAGTAGCCTATTTATAACGTTTGTACGATACTGAGGCGGAAAAAGGTTCTAGAAGCTTGTCCGGGAATCATCTGCTGAATTACTCCAATGCCATAACCTTTCAACAAGCTTTTTTGTAGAATGTCGTGTAAGAACAGGCCTGTTTCATACAACCCTTCTCGATAATCGCGGTAAGCTTCAGGAAATCCGTTATGACGATTAGGTGAGGTGATTGCTCCCCAACCGGCATTGGCTACCACACCAAGCTGTGGATTGAACCATTCGTTTTTCTTCAAGAATCGCCCAAAATTGTAATTCAGGTTGATATGCGCAAAGCGGTTAGCCAGAAAGCCGTTGGGGCCAGCAGTCTGAAAGTATTCCGGAATAAAAACAGTGAAGTTGTCGTTCGAAACCGACGGCAGGTAAAATAAGCGTTGCATCGGGCTGTTGTCATCGGACCAACCAGCACTGATAATATAGCGCAAGTTTCCGGCATGACGGATGGGTAAATCGTCTTTAACCCGAAAATCTACCCGTTGATAATCCCCACCTAAACGGTCAATACTACGAAGATAATTTACCCAGACAACCGGGAAATTACTGCCCAATGAAACTGTGGCTTTAGGAGTTGAAAGGTAACGCTCTCTGAAACTGTATCGAAGGCGAATGCCGGCTTCACTGAATGCCTCGGGGCGAACCAACTCTCCCCGGCTATCAGTGAAAGTGTAAGCATTGAACGAGAAAGGCGTATGTCGGCGATCCTCGTAAAACAACTCACCACTCCAGTTTCGCTGATTCAAAAACTGAAAACTGATTTTATGGCTGTTTACATAATCAAACCAGCGGGTGAAAATCTCTCTTAAGTTATCAGAAGCAATAAGGGACAACTGCTTATTAAAGTACTGGTTTCCGCCTATTTCAAAAAGATCACTGGAATGCTTATAGATGAAGCTAAAATTCTTTTTGCGGTCTAAATGAACCCCTCCCTCTAAACTATACTTCCAGATAGCATCATTGATGCCCCAGCCTGCCGAACCTCCAAGGTAGAAACGCTTGCTGAGCTTGTCGTTGGTTTGCACTCCAAGCCCTAAGCGCAACCCTTCCCACTGATTGATTTTGAGTAAATCTTTGAGCATGATATCGGCATAACCCCATTGCAGCCTGCCTGTGAGAAGCGTTAGCAACCACCCTACCTTCTGATCTAACTTTTGGGCTTTACCAAGAGAATCCATGAAAACATACGTCTGCTTTTCCTGGAGCGATAAAGTATCCGGACGGTATTTATTCCACAAATCCGATTCTTTAGGTGCCAGGTTCTCCACGTACTCGGTTCCGTTCATTCCAACATCCCGTCTTCGTAGTTCAGGGTTTATTTGAATATCCTGGAGATAACTTCTTCCGATACCAATGGCATTTCCACTACTGTCATTAATTTTCACAGCCTCACCGAAGTTCAGGTCAGTATTCAACTGCGTTGGAAACCATGCCTGACGGCCAATTTTCTCGTACTTCTGCTGGATTTTCACCTTTAGCCCTTTGTCTTGTTCGAAAGGCTCAGCGATAACATTCTGGATGGCATATCCATCCGTATTGATGAAGAGCTGGCCCTTCATTCCCTGGAAATTCACCCCTTTTCGAGGCTTAAAGCTGATGATGTAAATAGTATCTTGGTCTAAGTATAAGGTGTCTTCGAGGTTAAAGAAATACCGCTTCGCAGAACCCGGGGTTACCGGATTGAGATAACTGCTGGAAAAAATAGCGATATCGTCTTCGTAAAAGCTAAACGACTGCAATTGAGTCGCAATCAAGGAAAAGATAGGGTTCTGAAAACCCGATATTCGGGAAGCGAGGATTTTTTCGTTCTGGGCGCCTCCTTTTTTCTTGACTTCCGTGATAGACTCAGTGAGGAAAAAGTGTTGTTTTCTAACAAAATCCCTCAAGGCCAACCTACTGGAATCAACCTCCATTTGAGTAGAATCCTTCTTTGATCGGCTTAGCGTGTCGTTAAGGTTTAGGCGGCTGGTATCCATTAACACCACAAACTTGTTGTAGGAGTTGTAACTGAAGCTGCCGAGGTTGCCCGGATTATTACGCTTTCGATTGGCCGTAACCTGTCGAATAATTACATCAGCCGGGTTTTCTCCAGCCTTGATCAGCACCTCCTTCAAAGATAAAGACTTTGGCTTAAGCGGAATGATTAGCCTATTCAGCTCTTTAGCCGCCTCATTCAAATCGAGGCGGTAGCTTTCGAATCCCAGATAACTGAATAACACAAGCGTTTGGCCTGCAGGTACCTGGAGTTTAAATCGCCCGTCAATATCGGTCAGTGTCCCGACTTTTGTTCCGGGAACTACCACATTCACAAATGCCAATGGCTCTTGCTTTCGCTCATGAATAACTTGGCCACTAATGGTAGTCTGAGCGAATGCAACCCTTATTAAAAGAAATAGAAAAACGAAAACAGAAACAACTCTCATAATGCCTATAACGTGATTGTAAGGTTAAAAAAACAGCCGTTACTGCGAACAATAACGGCTGTTACTAAATTAAGATTGAAAAAGCGATTACTTTTTAGCAGCCGCCGCTTTCGCGCCTTTAACAGGAGCTTTTGCCGGTCTTTTCGGCATTTTCTCCAAATCAGCAGGAGGTGCAGTTTGAGGAACTGCCGGAGCTGCAGGAGCCTCAAGTACAGGTTCATCTTTCACGATGTTCATTTCAGCGATAAGATTGGTTGCACCGGCGAACTTCTCAATAGTCCAAAGTACATAACGGACATCAACAGAGATAGTGCGTTGAACTTCGTTGGAGAACATTAAATCACCTGTCATAGACTCCCAGTTACCATCAAAGGCAACTCCAACTAAATGACCGCGGTCGTTCATTACCGGGCTGCCGGAGTTTCCACCGGTGATGTCGTTAGAAGAAAGAAATCCTACATTCAGGTTTCCGTTGTTGCCATAACGTCCGAAATCTCTTTTCTCCAATAATTCCTTGGCTCGGGCAGGAACAATAAACTCCTCATTTTTTGGATCTTCTTTTTCGAGAATCCCCTTGTCGGTAGTGAAGTAGTTGTAGAACACCCCATCCTTTGGAAAGTAAGGTTTTACGTTTCCATAAGTAAGGCGAAGGGTAGAGTTTGCATCAGGAGCAAAATCGCGATCAGGCTGGAATGCCATCATAGCTTCCAGCATAAGTTCACGCTCAGCCGCAATAGGGCCACGAACCTTTCCTGACATTGGAGCAACACGGCTCATAAAATCGGGAAGGATGGTGTTGGCATAACTCAAGCCCGGATCTTTGTCGAGTGCTTTCTTCGTAGGATTTGCTAGAAAAGCTTCAAGACGTACGCGTGAAACAAGAACAGATTTACTATAAACGTCTTTCGCATAAGCCGCAAAAGCAGCTTCAGCATTAGGTGCTTTGTGTTTTTTCAGAATTTCTTCCAACAAAGCAGGATGGAAAGACTTATCAACTTCAGAATAGAAATTGAAAAGCTGAGCGGCAAACACTTTCTCATCGGTTGCAGTAACGTAATCCTTGAACCATTTGTCGAGCTCTCCTTTGAGACGTTCAGCTTCAGCCTTTAATTTCTCTTGATCAACGGTTTTCTCTTCCAAGATGGCTTTAATGGCACCCATTTGCTGAGAACCGGCTACTAATCCATTATCCAACAACGCAATGTTGTAGTACAAACTCTGACGCAATACCGGACCGGCATCAGCCACCGCTTTGCGAAGGTTGCTCAGCACATTGCCGTAACGCGCTTTGCGGTTTTCGTCAGCATCAATCCATTTTTGCAGGTCTTGTTCGAAAGCCAGTTTCTTCGCAACCAATCCACCTTTTTTCAGACCCAAAGCCTGGCCAATCATGTACTTGTAGGTGTTCATACCAGAAGCATAATCAGAAGCCAGCTTGATACGGACAGTATCGTTTTTATCCATATCTGCTTTGTAGAGGCCCATTTTTAAACCGTATAAATCCTGAATAGGCAAGTTCTGGTTGGCAAGGTTTGCTTCAACTTCAGCAGCGGTGAGGTAACGGTTAGTACGACCAGGATAACCCATGATCATAGTATAATCCCCTTCTTTCAGACCAGTGATGTTCAACGCAAGGGAGTGACGTGGCTTCATCGGCACGTTCTCAGTAGAGAAATCTGCAGGCTTACCGTCTTTTCCAGAATAAATACGCAGGAGTGAAAAGTCGCCGGTGTGGCGTGGCCACATCCAGTTGTCGGTATCGCCCCCGAATTTTCCGATGGAAGAAGGTGGTGCTCCTACCAGACGAACGTCCTTAAACGTTTCAGAAACAGAGAGGATGTACTGGTTGCCATCGAAAATAGGCTTCACGTTGGCATTGTAATGCGTGCCTTTGGTAGCTTCTTCCACAATTTCGCGATACGCTTTTTGCAAAGCACCACCGCGTTTTTCCCGTGGCAAATCTTTGATTGCAGCTTTCACACGCTCAGTAACGTCTTCCATACGAACGAGTACCGAAGCAGTAAGGCCGGTTACATGCAATTCTTCTCTCATGTTCCGCGCCCAGAAGCCGTTAGTCAAATAATCATTCTGGACTGTTGAGTGCGATTGGATGGCATCGTAAGCGCAGTGGTGATTGGTAAGCAAAAGGCCTTGGTTGGAAATGATTTCAGCAGTACAAAATCCGCCAAGGGATACAATGGCATCTTTAACGCCCGGTTTGTTGAGGTCGAAGATGTCTTCCGGGCTCAGTTTAAGCCCAGCTTTCTGCATTTTACCGCTGATTTTCTTAATTTGAATCGGCAGCCACATGCCTTCATCGGGCCGACCGGCTGTTGCGCCCTGCCAGAACATCCCGGCAAGTGCCACAGAGAGGAGAAGTTTCTTCATGAAAAGATTGTTGAGTTCAGCGCGAAAATAAGGATTTATCGACCGCTTGCGCGAACCTTAGTTACATGAACGGAACAACGTTGTGTTTAATGGTTTACAACGAAAAACTGGTGCCAAACGGCAATTTCCATCCGAAGGATTCCTCAAGGGAAAATGCTCCATGAATTGATTTAACCGCACGGGCAACTCCGAGATGAGTAACCCAGAGTAAATCTTCGTTTTCGTAAAGACTCTTATACTCTTCAAGCGCGTTTTTCACGCGATTGGCTAACTCTTGATAGCTCTCGCCTCCGGGTGGCGATACTTCTACATAATGCTGCATCCAACGATCTAATGCAGGTCCGGCTAATTCGTCCCAACGTTTTCCTTCCCAATTACCAAAACTCAATTCCATCAAACGGGCATCAGTAATCATTGGAATATTTCTGCTTGAGGATAGGTAAGTGGCTAATTGAAGGCAGCGTTGCAAAGGACTGCTAATGATAAGTTTAGGAACAACTTGTAACTGACTTTCTGCCAATTCCAAATCGTTAGTAGCAGATTCTGCTAAAGGAACATCCCATTGACCGTAAACCGTACCAACAGGAGCAGCCGTTATGGTATGCCTTAAAATATGCAGAGCCATCAGAGTATATCAACTGGCCCTGCTCCTTCACGGAGCACTTCCATTTCATCGCCGGAACAATCGAGGATAGTAGAGGGGGTTAACCCGCCGTAACCACCATCAATCACGATGTCCACCGCATCCCCATAATACTCGTGCATCAGCTCGGGATCGGTTAAATACTCTTCTATTTCATCCACAGAATGCACCGACGATGCAAGAATAGGATTGCCCAAAGCTTCAACAATCTTTCTTGGAATTCCATGATCCGGCACTCTGATTCCTACTGTTTTCTTTTTGCTTTTAAAGATTTTAGGAACTTGGTTATTGGCTTTAAGAATAAAGGTATAAGGGCCGGGAAGAAGTCGCTTCATGAGTTTAAATACGACATTGTCGATCTGGGTGGTGTAGTCGGAAAGATGGCTTAAGTCGGAACAGATGAGGGAAAATTTATCCGAATCTTCTGGAAGTCGCTGAACTATCCGCAGCTTTTCTATCGCTTTATGGTTATTAAGATCGCATCCAACGGCGTACAATGTATCGGTTGGATAAATGATTAGTCCGCCATTTCGGAGACATTCTACAATTTGATCAAGGTTTCGCTCCCCGATGTCGGCGCCGTAGGAACGAACCATCATGGCTGGAGGAAATCGAGTTCTATTTCGTTTCTAATAAGGTCTTCCAACGACTCACGACGACGAATTAAGTGAGCCTTTCCTTCCCAGATTAGGACTTCAGCCGGTCGAAATCTGGCGTTATAGTTCGAACTCATCGTAAACCCATAAGCCCCTGCATTTTTGAACAACAGTATGTCTCCTTCATTAACCTCGTTGATTCGGCGGTCCCAACCGAAGGTATCGGTTTCGCAAATATTTCCTACTACGGTATAAATACGCTCAATGCCCTGAGGATAACTGATGTTCATGATTTCGTGATAAGCATCGTAGAACATCGGGCGTAGCAAGTGGTTTTGGCCTGAATCCACTCCTATGAACACAGTAGCGGTCGTGTGTTTGATGACATTCGCTCGAACTAAAAAGTAACCTGCCTCACTGACGATAAATTTTCCTGGTTCAAACCAAAGTTCCAACTCACGTCCATACTCTTGGCAGAAGGTGTGGAAAGCAGCAGCGACCTCAGTTCCCAGTTGCTCAATGTTGGTAACTACATCGCCTTCTTTATACGCCACTTTAAATCCGGAGCCAAAATCCATGAATTGCAAATCGGGAAATTGAGAAGCCGTTTCAAAAAGCAACTCTGCTGCTCTTAAAAACACTCCTGCGTCCAAGATGTCCGAGCCGGTATGCATGTGCAAGCCATTGACCACCACGCCAGTTGACTGCAACACCCGCTGCACATGACGAAGCTGATGGATGGAAATACCAAACTTGGAGTCGATGTGACCAGTCTGGATGTTTTTATTGCCGCCTGCCACAATATGGGGATTGAGGCGTAAACAAACCGGAACCCGGCTGCCAAGACGATGGCCAAATTGCTCCAGAATAGAGATGTTGTCGATGTTGATTTGCACCCCGAGGTCCACGGCTGCTAAAATCTCGTCAATCGACACCCCATTCGGAGTGAAGATGATTTCTTCCGGCGAAAAGCCTGCTCTAAGCCCCAAGTGTACTTCCTGAATGGAAACCGTATCGAGGCCGGAACCTGACTGCCGTAGCAACCTCAAGACATTCACATTATTCAGCGCCTTGCAAGCGTACTTAAGCTTCAAATTTATCCCCGGAAACGCCTGTGACAGTCGTTGGTACTGGTCCACCATGGCCTGGCCATCGTAAACATAAAGCGGGGTGCCATACAGCTCGCATAAATCGAGCAGACGGACACCCCGTACAAAAAAATCGTTGCCTTCGCGTAATAGCATCGGCCTCAAAGATATAGACTTCGCCTTTACTCGTCTTCTGTCGGACGGAAGTTGAGCTTCTCTAACAACATTGGAAGCATACGAAGGGAGGAGAGTTCCTTGTAATGCTTTTTGGCATCGCCGGCAGGGCTTCCGAAATATACCCTGCTGCCTTTAATAGACTTAGAAACTCCCGATTGAGCCAACACCACTGCTCCGCGTCCAATGCGAATATCCTTCTGAACACCCACTTGTCCCCAAAGTGTAACATCGTCTTCGATGATGGTTTTTCCTCCAATTCCTACCTGAGCAGCGAAAAGGCAGTTTTTACCGGTTTCCGCCCCATGCCCAACATGCACATGGTTATCGAGTTTAGTGCCTTCACCGAGGATAGTGTCGCCGCTTACGCCTTTGTCGATGGTGCAGTTAGCTCCAATTTCTACATAATCCTCAATAATTACACGTCCACAACTCAGCAGCTTATCGTAACCGTTTGAACGTTTCTTATAATAGAAAGCGTCAGCACCGATGGTGGAGTTAGCATGAATGATGACGTTATCGCCAATAATGCTTCCGCCATAAATCACCACATTGGGGTGAATGACACAGTTGCGGCCAATCCGAACATGATCGTCGATAAACGCCCCATTCCGAATTACCGTTCCCTCACCAACAACCGATTCAGGAGATTGGTAATATTGACCGGCGGGCTTTACTTCGACCGGATAAAAATGACGTACTAAGGTGTTGTAATCCCTAAATGGATCTTCGGTAACAATCAAAGCCTTACCTTTTGGACAAGGTATTTCAGCATTAATCAAAATCAGTGTAGCCGGAGAGGCAACCGCACGATCATAATACTTATGGTAATCAACAAAAGTGACGTCACCGGCAGTGACCTTATGAATTTCATTCAGACCATTAACTTCAGTATCAGGAGAACCGATACAAGCAACGCCTAAAATCTCTGCAATATCCGCAGCTTTCAGGGTGAAATTTAGTTTCATTAAGCTTATTTTGAGTCAGAACAAATAACGATGCTAACAGTTTGAATTTGTTACTTTTGAATCGAAAATCCGTTAATTTTCTTCCTATTAAATGAAACGTACCGCCCTTTTTGCTAAACATTTGGCACTTAATGCTAAAATAGTTCCTTTCGCCGGTTATGAAATGCCGGTAAGTTACTCCGGTATCAAAGCCGAACACCAAGTTGTTCGAGAGCGTTTAGGAGTTTTTGATGTCTCTCACATGGGCGAATTTTTCGTAGAAGGAGAAGGAGCAGAACAATTCCTTAACTCACTGACTTCTAACGACGTTTCAGCACTTGTTGACGGTAAAGTGCAATACTCCTGCATCCCAAACGGGCAGGGAGGCATTGTGGATGACTTGCTGGTTTACCGTTATTCTTCTACCCACTACTTGCTTGTCGTCAACGCATCCAATATTGAGAAAGATTGGAACTGGTTCTTCAGCCGCAAACCAAGCAATGTGACCATGACCAACGCTTCTGATGATTATTCTTTACTGGCAGTTCAAGGGCCTAAAGCTGCTGAGGCTCTCCAATCCTTATGTCAGGAGGTTAATTTATCTGATTTATCCTATTACACCTTTACAACCGGGAAAATGGCTGGCATCGAAGAGGTCATTATTTCCGCTACCGGATACACCGGTGCAGGTGGTTTCGAGCTTTACGTGAAAAACGAACATGCCGAGAAGTTATGGGATGCCGTTATGCAAGCTGGTGAAAACCAGGGAATTCTCCCCTGCGGCCTCGGATGCCGCGATACGCTGCGCCTTGAAATGGGCTTCTGCCTCTATGGCAACGACATCAACGACACCACCTCCCCTATTGAAGCTGGTTTAGGATGGATTACTAAGTTTAACAAAGAGTTCACCGATAAATCACTTCTCGAACGTCAGAAAGCGGAAGGCGTAAGCCGCAAGCTTGTCGGTTTTGTGATGCAGGATAAAGGCATCCCTCGCCAACACTACCGGATAGCCGATGCTGACGGGCAAACGTTGGGAGAAGTTACCTCCGGAAGTGAGTCTATCTCTACCGGTCAGTTGATTGGCTTGGGCTATGTTGCAACCAATCATTCCAAAACTGGAAGTGAAATTTATATTGACGTAAGGGGTAAACTGTTAAAAGCCCTAGTAACCAAACTACCATTTTTAAAGTGAGCCGAAGCCTGGAAGTTTGCCTGAGCCCGGCATTGTTGCCGTCTTATGCGCTACCGGGCAAAACAGTAGTAGTTACCGATGTGCTCAGGGCTACTTCAACGATGTCGGTGATTCTCCAGCAAGGTGCTACTTGCATTCTGCCCGTTACCTCGCTGGAGGAGGCTCGAAGTCTTGGGAAGAAGGGTTGGCTCGCAGCCGCAGAACGCAATGGGCAAAAAGCCGAAGGGTTTCACTACGGAAACTCCCCGTTCGACTACCTTGGGCACAACCTGCACGACAGAAAATTAGTGATGACCACCACGAACGGAACCCGTGCGTTAGCCGCTGCAACCACTGCCGACCACGTGCTTTGTGGCGCCTTTGTCAATTTATCGGCGGTTGCAGAAGTAGTTAAAAAACTGGGGAAAGATTGTGTGATTCTTTGTGCCGGCTGGAAAGATAATTTTAACATTGAAGACAGTTTGTTTGCCGGTGCCCTTGCCGAAGCACTTTCTTCTGAATATTCCCTTCGGTGCGACGCCGGCCTTGCCGTTAGCGGCCTATGGTCTCTCGCGAAACAAGATCTTTTTAGCTACATCCGCGCCTCTTCCCACTTCAACCGGTTAGAAAGGCTGCACATTGAAGAGGATGTTCGATTTTGCATGCAACTCGACACCCAGCAGGCTGTGCCTCTCTTACAGGAGAACGCTTTAGTCAATTGGAATCATATTACCCATTCGTGAACTCTGACTTTGTTCTGCGTCCTGCAACCCTGAACGATATTCCAACTATCCGTGAATTAGCCGTTGATATCTGGAACCGCCATTATCCGGCCATCATTGGTCAAGAGCAAGTGGACTATATGCTCACCCAAAACTACAGTGCTGAAAAGATTGCTTCCGACATGGTCAATCGAACGCAAGATTATTATCTGCTTGAGCTTGATGGAGTTACTGGTGGATTTTGCGCTGTGAACGAAACCAATTCTGAGAAAGGATTTCTAAACAAGCTATATGTTAGCGAAACGATAAGAGGGAAAGGAATTGGTGCTTTGGCCATTAAAGCCATTAAACAGCGTTATTCGAATTGGCGTTGCCTCAGATTGCAAGTAAATCGACAAAACTTCACCGCCATCAACTTCTATTTCAAAGTAGGATTCACCATTGAAAAAGTGGCTGATTTCGACATTGGACACGGCTATCAGATGAACGACTTCATCATGAAGCTAACCTTCGATTAAAGCATAATTGCATTTGCGCTTCTACCATTTTTTGGTGAATTTATATCCATGAGACGAAATACATCAGTTTCATTCGGAGCACACTTCGACAATTTCATACTTAGTCAAACAGCGGAAGGCCGTTTTCAGAATGGAAGCGAGGTAATTCGAGCAGGATGGCCTTGTTAGAAGAAGAAGAACAAAAGAAGCAGATTCTACCAAAATTAATTCGGGAAGGATTGGACAGTGGTGCTACAGTGGAATTCAATCCGTTCGTTCAACTTGAGCAAATGAAGGCAACTAAAGCGAATGGCTTTAAATAATAACTTCAACGACTTAAAAAACAGAAAAGCCTCCGATTGGAGGCTTTTCAATTTCAACAAAACAACAATGAAACGACTTACTTACGCTTAGTTTTAACTCGGGCTGCTTTTCCTTTAGCGGCGCGCAGATAGAAAATACGTGCGCGACGAACAACACCGATAGTGTTGCGATCGATGTGATCGATACTTGGAGAATGAACCGGAAATACACGCTCTACACCAATCCCGTTAGAGATTTTACGAACGGTGAATGTCTCAGTAACACCAGAACCACGGCGCTGAATAACAATACCCTGGAAAACCTGGATACGCTCTTTGTTACCTTCTCTGATCTTATAATGTACGCTGACCGTATCGCCGGCCTTGAACTTAGGATGGTCGCGACGCTCGACCGCTGATTCTTCTACAAACTTGACAAGGTTCATCTGACTCGTAATTTTATTCCGTCCCGAAAATGGAAGCGCAAAGATAGCATCTCACAGAAATCAAACAAGTGTTTCTTGAGATTATCTCTATGAATTCAGTAAGTCCGGACGTCTTTTCCTTGTTCTTTCCAACGCTTCCTCATGCCTCCAGGCATCTATGCGCGCCTGGTGCCCGCTTAACAGCACTTCCGGAACCTCCCAACCTTGGTAATTTGCCGGACGGGTGTAAACAGGCGCATCCACCAAACCATCCTGAAATGAATCACTCAGTGCAGAACTTTCATCGCCCAATACACCGGGAATCAGCCGGATAACCGCATCAGCAATTACGGCTGCGGCCAGCTCACCCCCACTTAACACATAATTCCCTATGGAAATCTCCATAGTAACTAAGTGCTCCCTTATACGCTCGTCAATGCCTTTATAATGTCCGCAGAGGATGATAAGATTGCCATACAACGACAGCTTATTCGCCAATGGCTGATCCAACAACTCCCCATCGGGAGCGGTATAAATCACCTCGTGGTAAGTACGCTGCAACTTCAACTCCTGAATCAACTGATGCACCGGCTCTATGCGCATCACCATCCCGGCTCCTCCACCAAACGGATAATCATCAACCTGGCGGTGTTTGCCCAGTCCATATTCCCTTAAATCGTGAACATGAACTTCCACAAGCCCTTTATCAATGGCACGTTTTACAATGGAATGTCGGAAAGGCCCTTCTAAAAGTCCGGGGTGAAGCGTGATGATATCAATCCTCATTATCAGAAGAAGATTCAGAAGCCAGACGTTCAGCCTTGTCTTCCTCTGATTCAGGCTGAACATACACCTCCAGTAATCCTTCAGGCAGTTTGAGATTCAGCAAATGTTGAACCCGTTCATACCCAATAAGAAATTGGTCGTTCAAGGGAATCAGCACTTCATGGCCTTGATAATCCAAGGCAATCAAAACCTGATCGCGGGGTTCGTACAGAGCAGTTACTAAACCCAATTCTCCGAGTTGCTGGTCGTGTACCTTAGCCCCAATAAGCTCATGGTAATAAAACTGCTCCTTTTTGAGGGCCGGAAGTTTATCCAACGTAAGGTAAACCTTACGGCCAACTAAAGCAGCCGCCTGTTCCTCTTCGACATCCTCAAAAAGAAGCACCACCAGATCGTTGCCTATATAGCGAAAGCTGGTAATAAAAAACGGAATCAGTTTACCATGTAAATCAAGGTAAACCAATTCCGTTTTCTGATAGTGCCGGGGATTGTCGGAGAGAATTTGAAGAACCAGAGCGCCCTCGTAACCGTGGGTTTTGCTGAGGTATCCGAGTTCAAAAACCTCCTCGAACGTCATAACGTTTACAATCAGGCTTCAGCAGGAGCTTCGCCTTCGGCTGCAGGAGTTTCTGATTCTGGTGCTGACTCTTCAGCAACCGCAGCAGCAGCAGCCTGAGCTGCTTCCTGAAGTTTACGAGCAACCGCTTCTGCACGAGCAGTTGCAATTTTCGATTCTTCAGCAAGGCGAGCAGTTTTTACTTTGCTCTTCTCTGTGCTGAGCTTGTTCTTCTTCGCATCAACTTGAGTAGATTTCTGCTCTAACCACTGAACGAATTTGGCATCGGCTTGCTCAGGAGTCATCGCACCTTTCTTCACCCCAATGTCGAGGTGACGGCGGTACAAGACGCCTTTGTAAGACAGAATCGCACGGGCGGTATCGGTAGGCTGGGCACCATTGCTGAGCCAGGTTACCGCCTTGTCGACGTTGATTTCTACAGTGGCCGGGTTGGTGTTCGGGTTGTAAAGGCCCAAACGCTCAATGAATCTCCCGTCTCTCGGAGCACGTGAATCCGCCACCACAATATGGTAGAAGGGATATCCCTTCTTTCCATGACGCTGTAATCTGATTTTAACTGACATCTGTCGTAAAATGAGCCGCGAAGGTAAGAACCAAATCTTACTTCACCAACTCTTTATCGGCCAAAAGGCAACTTCATCCCGCCTTTACGCATATCATTCATCTGGCGCATCACTTTGCGCATATCGTTGAACTGCTTCAATAACTGATTAACTTGCTGAATATCTGTTCCTGAGCCATCTGCTATACGCTTTCTTCGGCTGCCGTTGATGATATCCGGATCCTTGCGCTCCAAGGGAGTCATGGAGCCTATAATCGCTTCAATATGCTTAAACGCATCATCGTCGATGTCCATGTCTTTGATGGCCTTGCCAACTCCGGGAATCATACCAAGTAAATCCTTGATGTTTCCCATCTTCTTGATTTGTGCAATCTGATTCCGGAAATCCTCGAAATCGAATTTGTTGGCAGAGATTTTCTTGTTCAGCTTAGCCGCCTCTTCCTCATCAAACTGCATCTGTGCTCGCTCAACAAGCGAAATCACATCGCCCATGCCGAGGATACGATGCGCCATTCGATCCGGATGGAACTGGTCAATGGCCTGCATCTTCTCGCCGGTAGATATGTACTTAATCGGCTTTCCTACTGTATAACTGATGGTTAAGGCCGCACCACCACGAGCATCGCCATCGAGCTTGGTCAGCACAACACCGTCGTAATTAAGTCGATCGTTGAAGGCTTTTGCCGTATTCACTGCATCCTGACCCGTCATAGCATCCACCACAAACAAGATTTCTTGTGGATTAAGACGTTTTTTCAAGTTGGCTACCTCGTTCATCATCGCTTCATCTACCGCCAAACGACCGGCAGTATCCACAATCATGACCTTGTAACCTTCTTCCTTAGCCTTTTTAAGTGCACGCTCCGCAATGCCAACAGGATCTTTAACGTCCTCTTCCGAGTAAACATCCACCTCCACTTGACCGGCCAGAACCTTCAACTGATTAATCGCCGCAGGGCGGTAAACATCGCCGGCAACCAAAAGCACCTTCATGCCCTTACCCTTTAGCATATTGGCCAGCTTGCCCGTGAACGTAGTCTTACCCGAACCTTGAAGCCCCGCAATTAATACCACACTCGGCGAAGCTTTCAGATTAAGATCGGAGCTTTGGCCGCCCATGAGCAGCGTCAGCTCCTCGTGCATAATTTTCGTAAGCAATTGCCCCGGCTGAATACTCTTGAGCACATCCTGACCCAACGCCTTTTCCTTCACCTTATCCGTGAACTCCTTAGCAATCTTAAAGTTAACGTCGGCATCAAGCAACGCACGACGGACTTCCTTTATGGTAGTCGCAACATTCACTTCGGTGATACGGCCTTCACCCTTGAGGTTTTTAAACGCCTTTTCGAGCTTGTCGGAGAGGTTATCGAACATAATTCACGATTGACCGGCAAAGGTAACGTTGAAAATGAAAGGTAGCCTAATCCTAAAAAAAGGAAAA
>CALSBM010000042.1:0-25982 GCA_943373175.1 Chitinophaga pinensis
TATAGAATCCAGCAAATCAGTGCAGTACTCCCTACCAAAGGTGAAGTTCAAATCAATGAATCCAATGCTTCCGGTGAGTTAATCGCTTTGCCTACTCCTCAATGGGTGGCCAGTAAAAGAAACGATCTGATGGCAGCCGAGCAGTTTTATTTGGCCACTGAAAAAGAAGTAGAAGCAGCAAGGCGTGCCTTTTGGCCTAAACTTTCACTTGTTACAGGAGCTAGTTACCAAGCTTATGATACGCGTTTGCTCCTCACTACTCCGGCATCAGTTGCCTACACTTTGTTAGCGGATTTAGGAGGGCCGTTGTTGAATCGTTCCGCTCTTAAAGCCCGGCATAAATCGGCACTCGCTTCTTTCGAAAGTTCTTTCTTGAAATATCGTCAACATCTAAACGACGCAATGCATGAAGTGAATAATGCTTGGATTCATTTCGAATTAGCTGTTCAACAATTGAAATTTGCCCGCAATCGTATTCTGCTTCTTAGAAAAGCAGAAAGTATGGCCTTAACGTTATTTGAAGGTGGTAAAAGCGATTACCTCGCGTTTCTTATGATTCGAGAACAGCAAATTGCTGCAAGTATTAGGGAAGTAGAAGCTGAAAAACAATACAATATGGCACGTGTTAATCTCTGGTTAGCTTGCGGAGCACCAGAATTCGATACATTTTAACCAATTGCCGAGGTGAAATAATCAATTTCATTTCGGCAATTTGATTTAGTACATCTATACTCAGACCCCTTTCCACTAATTGGTTTTCGGTTTTAACAAAAGTTTAGCTTAAACCCTTCTTACATTAGGCTGTTTAAACAGCTATGAAGTTTTTTTCCTCTGTACTAATTGTACTTTTCCTTGTTGCTCAGTCGGTAGTTAGTGCACAGCCTGGCCGGCGTTTCTCTTTGGATAATTCCCGTTTTGTGGTGAAAGGGCACGTTAAAGACGAAAAAGACAAATCACGCCTGGTTGGGGTCAATATCGTTATCTTCAAAAAAGGTGAGACCAAACCTTCAGGAAATACCCAAACCGATAGCCTTGGCAGATTCGCGATTTCCCTTCCAGACAAAGGCCCTTGGCAAATTCAACTCATGCTGCTGGGTTATGGAAGAAAAACATTAGAACTTACACTTGATAGAATTGAAACCTTCCTCGAAATTCCATTAGATAAAAGCAGTGCTCAATTAAAGGAAATTGATGTAACCGGTGTGCAAAAGCGCGTGGAACAAAAAGGGGATACCACCATTTACAATGCAGATGCATTCAAAGTAAATGTTGATGCCTCTACGGAAGACCTCATAGCCAAAATGCCTGGCATTACCATCGAAAATGGGGTGGTAAAAGCACAAGGCGAAGAGGTGAAAAGAGTTACTGTCGATGGAAAAGAATTTTTCGGAGATGATGTCTCTATGGCACTTCGCAATTTGCCCGCTGAGGTAGTAGATCGTGTACAAGTCTTCGATCGTTGGAGCGATCAAGCCATGTTCACCGGCTTCGACGACGGTAACGCTCAGAAAACCATCAACATCACTACTAAGCGAGGAAAAGCAAATGGAATGTTCGGCAGGTTTAGTGCCGGTTATGGAACAGAAGACCGCTATTCGGCTTCTGCCAATTTCAATGTGTTTAATGGCGATCGCCGCTTAACCGTTATCGCTCAGTCTAACAACATCAATCAACAAAACTTCAACTTTCAGGATATCCTCGGCATGTTTGGTGGCGGTGGTAGCGCAATGGGCGGTAATATGGGTAGAATGATGATGTCCGGTATGGGCGGTGGCGGTGGAAGAAGAATGATGGGCATGGGCGGCGGCGGTATGGGGGGAATCGACCCTTCAACCTTCTTCGTTGGGCAGCGCAATGGTATTTCTACCACTCATGCTCTTGGACTCAATTTCAACGATCAATGGGGAAGCAAACTCAAAGCTTCCGGTTCTTATTTCGTCAATTATGGAGATAATGACCAAATCAGCACCAACTTTCGTCAGTTTATCACCGAATCCAACCTCGATTCTGCTTTAACCTACCGAGAAAATACCAACCAAAACTCCCTGAACCTTAATCATCGCGCCAACTTCCGCTTTGAATACACCATAGACACCAACCAAAGCATCATTTTTACTCCCCGTTTTAGTATTCAGGATAGTAAATTAGATCAGCTAGTGAGCGGAGTAAACAGCCTGTTGACTGGAAACCAGCCAATTAGTAAGACTGAAAATTTGAATTCTTCACTTTCTACCGGTTTTAGAGTAGGGCAGGATTTCTTGTATCGCCGTCGTTTAGGAAAACCAGGAAGAACCTTCTCTATTAACCTGAATACCGATTGGAACAACCGCTGGGGGAATACAGGGTTGGTTTCATCAAATGCCTTTGGCTCTCAAAGTGATTTTCGCACTTCATTCCTGCAAGACGGAAACAATAACCAAAATGGGGTGACCCTAGGAACAACAATAACCTATACAGAGCCGATTGGAAAAAGTGGACAACTATCTTTAAGCTATAACCCTTCTCACACGTTAAACCATAGTGAACGTAGTATTTTTAATCTTCCCGGTAGCATGCGTACTGGATTAGATACTACCCTTTCTAGCTTATTGGATAATACCTACACTGCTCACCGCGGTTCCGTTGCCTATCGCCTGAACTCCGGTAAGGTTTCTATCATGGCTGGCTTAACCACACAATGGGCGATTTTGGAAGCTGGGCAGGTTTTTCCGGTGAATTTCAATATCTCACAGCCGTTTTTTAACCTTTTACCCAATGCACAAATGCAGTGGAAGATTGGAAATGGTCGAAATCTTCGGGTGAATTACCGCACCAATACCAACGTTCCGTCAGTTACTCAACTTCAGCCAGTAATCGATAACAGCAATCCATTGCTGCTGAGTATGGGCAACCCGGATCTGCGTCAGGACTTCAGCCATAACCTTTCAGCCCGATACAGCCATACTATGGCGGAATCAGGCAGAAGCTTCTTTGTCTTCGCCATGGCTTCGCTCACTCAAGATTATGTTGGAAATCAAACCTTCATTCCCGGAACCGATAGCGCGATTATCATGGGAATTAAACTTCGCCCCGGTGCTCAGCTAACCCGCCCAACCAACCTCGACGGTTTTGTAAGCAGCCGGTTGTTTATGACTTATGGATTCCCAGTTAAATTCCTGAAATCAAATCTGAATATGAATGCGGGTGTTACGTTTCAACGGACTCCCGGCTTAATCAACGATGAAAAGAACCTGGCTGATAACCTCGCTGCAAATGCAGGTTTCTTCTTAGGTTCTAATATCAGTGAAAAGATTGATTTCAGTCTTGGTTATAACTTCACCTACAACGATGTTAGCAATAGCCTTAGACCTCAATCCAATTATAATTTTAGTTATCACAGTATCAACTTTAGAGGAAACTGGCAGTTTTGGAAAGGCCTTTTCCTCAACCTAACTTCTGTAACCACACTAAACAATGGGCTTACTGCGGGTTTTAACCAAAACTTTACGCTGATGTCAGCAGCTTTGGGATACAAAATGCTGAAAAATAAGGCACTGGAGCTGAAACTATCCGTCTTTGACGCTCTTCAGCAAAATACAGCAGTGAGTCGGAATGTTACTGAAACGTTTGTAGAAGATCAAACTAGTAATGTATTGACTACCTATTACATGTTTACTGTTTCCTATAACATTAGGAAGTTTAAGTCTGAAGGAATGGGTGGCGGAATGCCTATGATGCGTTTCGGATTTTAATATGCTTGTTAAAGTTAAAATTTCGGCTTATGCAACTTGAATGCAAATACCCTTGTTTACTTAGAAATTGGAAATCATGAAAAGATGTAGCTTTCTATTGTTTAGTTGCTTGCTGATTTTCAGCGCTTGTAACGAGGATAAAAAACCTAATCCAGTGGCTGATAAAGTTCAGTTGGAAATCAATTTCGACCATTTCTTTAATAATGATAGTATCCGTATTAATGAATCTGTGCATGTTTCCCAAGCGGGAGATTCGTTGAAATTTGAGACACTAAAGTTTTTCGTCTCCGAACTTCGGCTACTGAAAGCCGGTGGTGATACTGTTAAAGTGCCTTTTTACGGATTAGTTGACCTGAAACGACCTGAATTCAGAAAACTAACCATCACAGATTTGCCGGCAGGAAATTATACCGGAATACAGTTTTCTGTAGGCATCGACTCAACAACCAATGGAGCAGATCCCAATCAGTATGCCCCGGGAAGTGTGCTAAATCCACTCGTTCATCAAGACATGTACTGGGATTGGGCAACAGGCTTTATTTTCTGTAAAATAGAAGGCAGCTATCCCAAATCCGGAGGTGCTACCAATAGCTTTGTCTTTCACTTTGGGTTTAACCGTTGGAAAAAAACACATGCGCTATTGAAAAACTTCTCGCTTCAACCCGGTCTCACTGGTTTAAGATTGAAGGCAGACTGGGGTAAAGTGTTTAACAGCCCGCAAGTTTATGATTTGGAAACTATGGGCGACTTCTCCCATTCTATCGGGGACTCTTCCAGAATTCCTGTGTTGTTTGGAAACATGAGTGGAATGATGTCGATTCGATAGATATTTGTGTGATGAGGTGGATGAAGTTAATATTCGGAATCTGTTTGGGATTGGTGACATTTCTTATGGCTTGCCAACCCGATGACCAGCCTGAACCTAACCCAAATCCTACTTTTCCTGCCCCCAAAGACACTATCATCGCAATGCCGACCGGGCTTCCCCGCGTAGATTGGCCTTCCGATAACAAACCAACCGTAGAAGGCATTGCGCTAGGAAAATCCTTGTTTTTCGACCCCATACTTTCTATAGATAGTACCATTTCCTGCAACAGTTGCCATCACCAAGAATATGCTTTTTCGGATAAACCCAATGCACGTTTAAGTAAAGGAGTAGGAGGGACGCTCGGAAAACGAAACTCCATGCCACTCTTCAATATGCTTTGGGTTAAAGAAGGGTTCTTCTGGGATGGAAGAGCTACTCTCCTTCGGCATCAAGTTATAATGCCTATTCGTGATCCTTTGGAGATGAAAGAACGCTTGGAAAATGTGATAAACAAACTTCGGCGACATCCGAAGTATCCGGCTATGTTCGGCAA
Organism: Chitinophaga pinensis; assembly: GCA_943373175.1. Lineage (GTDB taxonomy): Bacteria > Bacteroidota > Bacteroidia > UBA7662 > JAIXUI01 > JAIXUI01. Next base: position 5,093 of record CALSBM010000042.1, read on the forward strand.
AGTCTTCGGAAATACTACCATCAGCGAAGACCGCCTCGCGTTAGCATTGGAGCAGTTTCTCTTTACTATGATTTCTGCCACTACCAAGTTTGATTCCGTTCGTGCAGGAGCTTCCATGTTTACACCAGAAGAACAACGAGGTTTCGGTTTGTTTATGGGTGAGTTCAGAAGCATCGCTCAGGGAGGGAAAAGCGGTGCCGACTGTTTCCACTGCCATCAAGGGGCTTTACTTTCTACCGGCGATTTTCGCAATAACGGACTTGATAGCTTGCCCCAAGACGTTGGACATAAATTCATGACCAACGACCCTAATGACCTCGGCAAGTTTCGAGTACCATCGCTAAGAAACATTACACTTACAGCACCATATATGCACGATGGACGTTTTCAAACCTTGGAACAGGTGCTCGATTTTTATGATCATGGCGTGAAACGTTCGGCAACCATCGATCCTAATATGAAGCAAATGGACGACGGGTTAAGGTTAACAGCTCAGGATAAAACAGATATTATTGCATTTCTGAAAACGCTCACTGACCACCGTTTTGTTAATCAGCCAGCATTTAAGCAGTAGTTAACGAGCCGGTATTTCCGCTGCAAAGGCTTTCTCCTTACCTTTGCCGCCCATGTCACACGTCCGTAACGATCAGGAACTTCAGCGCCTTCAGTCGTTGGAGCAACTTCGAGCTCTTGGCATAGAGCCTTTTCCCTCCGCCGCTTTTCCGGTAACGCATTTCAGTTCTAACATCCTTGCGAACTATAAGGATGAAGAACAGAGCGAGTGGAAACAGGTTAAACTAGCAGGCCGCTTGATGAGCCGTCGGATTATGGGTAAGGCTTCTTTCGCTGAATTGCAGGATGCTCACGGTCGTATTCAGATTTATTTAAATCGCGATGAAATTTGTCCGAGTGAGGATAAAACCCTCTACAACGAGGTGTTCAAGAAACTCAGTGATATCGGAGATTTTATCGGAATAGAAGGCTTTGTTTTTCGTACTCAAGTAGGGGAGATTTCCGTTCATGTCACATCTTTTACCTTTTTGTCGAAGTCAATTCGTCCGCTTCCTGTTGTAAAACGTGATGAAGCCGGAAACGTTTACGACGGGTTTAATGATCCGGAACAACGTTACCGTATGCGGTATGTGGACATGGTGGTTAACCCGCAAGTTCGCGAAACCTTTAGAATGCGCTCGAAAATGGTTCAAACCATGCGGGAGCACTTCAATAACTTGGAATGTCTTGAAGTAGAAACTCCAATACTTCAACCTTTGTATGGAGGTGCTGCGGCTCGCCCGTTCAAAACTCATCATAATGCGCTCGATATGACGCTCTACTTACGCATCGCCAACGAGCTTTACCTCAAAAGGCTTATCGTAGGAGGTTTTGATGGCGTTTATGAGTTTTCTAAGGATTTTAGAAATGAGGGCATGAGCCGCTTTCATAATCCTGAGTTTACCCAAGTTGAATTGTATGTAGCGTACAAAGACTACCAATGGATGATGGACATGACAGAAGAGTTGCTCGAAAAAGTAGCGATAAACCTGCATGGAAAACCTGATGTGACAGTAGGGGAGAACACCATCTCTTTCCAGCGTCCTTTTGCTCGCTATACTATGTATGGGGCTATTCAGCACTTTACCGGGCACAATATCAGCGAAATGGATGAAGCAGCTCTCCACGAACTCTGTAAGGAGTTGAAGATAGAAACCGATGCCAGCATGAGCCGCTCTAAGTTGATTGACGAGATTTTTGGTGCGCATTGCGAACCGAAACTCCTTCAACCAACGTTCATAACCGACTATCCGGTTGAAATGTCTCCATTGGCTAAAAAACACCGTGACAATCCTGAGTTGGTAGAACGCTTTGAACTGATTTGCAACGGAAAGGAAATAGCTAATTCATTTTCTGAGCTGAATGACCCCATTGATCAGCGTGCGCGTTTTGAGGAACAATTGGCGATGGGCCTCCGTGGTGATGAAGAAGCCATGATGTTAGATGAAGATTTCCTTCGTGCTTTGGAATTCGGAATGCCGCCAACTGCCGGTATTGGCATCGGCATCGACAGACTTGCTATGATTATGACCAATCAGCCCAGCATTCAGGAAGTACTTTTCTTCCCTCACATGCGTCCAGAGAATCAGGGTTAATGAAAAAAGGGTGTTTGCTGATTATGTTTTGGGCTTTTGCACTTGGATTAAAGGCCCAAACTGGAACCTGGCAAACCCTGAACCTTAGAATGAAGCTCGATGACCATTGGTCACTTTTTGCTGAAACTCAGCTTCGCTCACTCGCAATTTGGAATCGTTTTCATTATACGGAGCTAAAAGGGGGCTTTAACTGGAGTCCGAAGAAAGATTTGAGCTTTGCTGCCGGATCTGGAAGGTTTACAACGTATTCGGGTGTGTCAGACTTCAGTACGCCACTTGCACAAGACGAAATCAGGGTTTGGCAACAAATGACGCTGCGGAATCGATGGGCTGATATTGGAATTGATCATCGGTATCGGATAGAACAGCGGTTTACCTCAAGAGGATACCGAAATCGATTCCGTTATCGACTTGCGCTGAACAAAGTACTGGTTAAGGACGATGCCGGAAAAACCAAGTTTCAACTTACCGGTTGGTCGGAATTGTTTCTCGGAAATCAGCAGCCTTACTTTGAGCGTGTAAGATGGTATGGCGGTGCTGAATATCATTTTTCAAAATCATTTGCCACGCAAATTGGATATACTCATCAATTCGATTACCGCATCAACGACGAAACAGGAAGAGGATTAATCAATTTGACTTTATTGTTCGAGTTGGATTTTAAAGGAAAGCCTGAACCTACCATTCACATCGATTAATTTTTACACCAATTAGATTATATAGATTGAATATGCTATTTCGTGAAATAACTTATTGCAATCTTTAAAAAGATATTTTTCCTAGCAGATTTTCGAAGATTGAAACGCAGATTCATGCGAATAAGCTTAAAAGTAAAAGAAAGCAATATGGCACGATGAATCTGTAGGGAAATTCCTGTGGTTTTAAAGAAGTAGTTTCTTTTAGGAGTGTGTATATCCGTTTTTTATTTAGAAAAGGATAATATCAATTGTTGCTATTATTATCTATTTCTAGGTACACTTGAATTTGGATTTGAAGAACTATTCAAGTTAAATGGAATATTAAGTGCAAAGAAAGGTGAAACGAAGTTGGTTGCTTTAAAACTGCCATCTTCAACCCTGGCGAAAGTCCATCTATACTCAACACCTGTAATAAAATATTTGCTGATGTTATAACTAATTCTTGCAAATGCCTGAGAGCGTTCATCAAGGGTTATTGCATCACCCATATTGGTAAGTCCGCTTTTGATGTAAGTAGCTCTAATTGAAATAGGGCCTAACTGTGGAGATTGTGCATTAAACTGAACCATTCCCGGATTAGTGATGGATACATTATCAGGTACATAAAGGGCGCCTGTGAGTGTAATTTGATTTAGAATCTGAGCATCCAACCTTCCAAAGGTTCCATTTCCAACTTCTGCTCTTGCTAACTGAGCAATGCGGGTATCACGATCCAATTCGTAGGCGATATCAAAAAACTGAGGGATGAAGTTGCGCCCGTGCCAATTGCGCTCGATTCTAGCTTGTAGGGTAAGAATATTAGCGATAAGCCTAAATTGCGCTGAAATTCCCACACTCGCTCCAAGGCCTGTTCCATAATTCAGGTTGTTGGCCTTAACAAATCTATCTAGGCTATCGCTGTTGTTTTTGATGAGGCTGGCTGCTTGCGCATAAGCCGTTAACGTAAGAAGTCGAGTATTCACTAAGTAAGTTCCTGCATCAAAGCTGGTGGCCCACATGCCGGATTCAGAAGTAAATGCCGATCTGCGGAATGTAGAGTCAGAAGTTGCGGTTTTAGTTTTGTCAAAATCAGTAACCAATGATAATCCGAATTCAAGATTTTTTAATACGGGTACAGAGGTTCCTCCAAAAGGTTTATAATACGGTCTAATTCCATTTAAGTTAAGAGAGCTGAAATCAAAATCGTTATAGAAACCTTCAATTCCCCACTTTTTACTTATTCGGAAATCATATTCCATTCCTATTTTTCTTCTTTCAAAGGAAGTGTTGTTGCTGTAATTGTTAACCAAAATTCCGAAGCCGAGATACGTGTTGTTGAGTTCCCCAACTCGTAAATAAACGGCATCTTTTCGCTTCATACCATACCTTACATAACGAATCATTCTAAGTAATCCAACGCCATTCTCATATTCTTCTTTACGCAGTGAGCCATCTTTCAGGTTGAATAGAATCGGAACATCAAAGCCGATTCCAAATTTGAACAAAGAAATTTCTGGACGAAGACGCAGTCCTACAAAATCTTGGTCTCCAATTCGAGAGTAGCCTAACGCACCGCTGAATTGAGATAAGCTATCCAATCGTGGCAGGCCGCTGGCCATTTGATTAGGTGAAAAAAGTAAGCTTTGTTCTTGTGCCAAGGCAGGTTTTATAGCAGCAGTCAGAAGGACTGCCAAAAAAAAGATGCGCTTCATAGTACGGTTAGTTTTATCGGTTGGAAGTTACGTTATGTGGTTGTCACAAGATACGTTTTTTGATAATTTACCTTTACTACCATCATCGAAGTACCCAAGAACAAGGCTATTTTGTGCTAACACATCAAAATGGGAGACTGATTGGTCATCTAAGATTCAATTGCTTTTACTTTTGATAATCGACTCTAATTTTACACTATGATACGCTCCTTAATGTTGTTGGCACTACTTTTTTCCTTTCAGTGGGTTAATGCTCAAGACACATGGCATTTGGTCTTTTTAAACAGCCGCCCGGATAAACCTGTAATGGAAAAACAAGCTCAAGATTCGGTCTTGGCTTTACAGATGGAAAGTCTTCAGGCGCTTTTTGACAAAGGAGAAGTTACTTTGGTTGGGAGATTTGAAGGTGGAGGTGGAGTTATGTTTATGAAAGGAGCACTCCCATCAGCTATTAAAACGAGACTAATTCAGGAAGATGTTGCGGTTAAGGCTAACTTTTTTTATGTCGAACCATTAACGTATGAAGCTGCCGGTGGTACCAGTCCTTGCGCAGTTAGACCTGATCCTGCAAATCTGACCTCACTTAAACTCATTCGTTTCGATGCTAAAAAAATAGTAGGAAAGCCGTTGAAGGTACAAGTTGAAGCTGCCTTGAAGGGGTTGAAAGATCAGAAAAAGCTACTTCAAGCAGGATGGTTGAACCAAGGTCAGTCGTTCTTTATGATTGTAAGAAATGAGTCAAAATCTGAAATAGGTCTTTGGCTCAAAACATTTCCATTAAGCTCTAAGACAGGTTATCAGAGCCAGATTAGAAGCTGGTGGACCACTAAAGGAGCAGCTTGTGAGTTAAATTAGTTTTTTTTGACGTGTTTTTAACACATGAAAATTGGCATAGGACGAAATTTTGTCGCAATTTCATGCTTCATTTTCAAATAGGCATGAAAAAAATCTACGCTTTCTTAAGTGCTATGCTGCTTTCTGCAGTAGTGGCAAGTGCCCAGTATTATGTGATTCCACATACATACGGTCCCGGAAACCCCGGAGGGCTAAATACTGACCCCGAGTTTCCAATTGGTGGCGGTGCCGCTACTGGCTGGACAACTATCCTCCCAGGGAGCCAAACTGCTCCTGCTTTATCCCCTGCAACAGCAATTCCATTTCCTTTTCAATTTAATGGTCAGGCCGTTACACATTTTAAAGCGGGATCTATAGGGCTTGTAACATTTGATACTGCCGCTATGGCGTCTACTTTGTCTTTAACTCCTGCATTACTTCCAAGTGCTTCAATCCCTAGCCGTTCTGTAGTCTTATGGGGAATGCAAGGCAATGGTGGTAACGACTTCATTATAACCAAAACGTTTGGTACTGCACCTAACCGTCAACATTGGATATCATACAGTTCATATACTCCCGTTCCACCTGCGGCTAATACTTGTTGGAATTATATGTCAGTTGTGCTAGAGGAAACTTCCAACAAAATCTACATTGTAGATCAGCGTAACAACCCAACATGTACTCCTACATTTTTCCATGGAATTCAATTGAATGCAACTACTGCCATCAGTGTTCCTTCCAACCCAACTCCTGCTATCAACTCTGCTGATGCACTTCCTGCCGGAAACAACTACTTTGAGTTTAGCTTTGGAACTCAAGCACCTGTTGCTGCCAGAATTGCAGCGGTAACAACTCCACTAAATGGGTATGTAAACGACCCGGTTACTATCGCCGGTAGATTGTTCAATACCGGTTCTCAAGCCATTACTTCTTGCAACCTCAACTACACCATCAATAACGGAGCAACTCAAACAGCATCACTTTCCGGCTTGAATGTAGCTTCTGGTGCCACTTACAGCTATTCAAGCTCCTCACTTTGGACGCCTTCCACTTCAGGAGCGTTTACCTTAAAAGTGTGGTGTTCTGGAATCAATGGTGGTACGGTAAATTCAGATACTTCTACCGTAACAATCACAGTACTACCTCCTGCAATTCCTAATTTGTTGGTTTTTGAGCATTTTACTAATGCGTCTTGTGCCCCATGTGCCGCTCAGAATCCTGCTTTTGTGGCTCTGCTAAAGTCTAATTCACTTAAAGCAACTTCCATTAAATACCATGTTTCGTGGCCAGGTGTTGATCCTATGTATTCTGCCAATACCGCAGATCCAACCGCACGTGTTCAGTACTACACGGTAACTGGGGTGCCAAATGTTCTCCTTGGAAATGCTCCCGGATTAGTGAAAGTTTCTCCAAGTGCTGTAACGCAAGCACTTATCGATCAAAATGCACTTGCAACTGCTCCATTTGAGTATAATGTCAATACCCGTGTTTCTAATGATACCTTATATGTTTCAGGTAATGTAAACAACCCTTCAAACATTCAAGGTAGTTTAGTTTTGCAATTGGCAGTGGTAGAAGATCCGGTTAACTACACTACTCCTCCAGGAACCAATGGGGAAACCGAATTCCCAAGTACAGTTCGTAAATTATTGCCTAATGCTACTGGAACGACGCTTTCAGGTATTTCAACTCCTTTCAATTATTTCTATATCATTCCTGCTGGTCAGATAAAAGAGAACATGTTTGTTGTTCCTTTTGTACAAGACAACGCGAATAAAAAGGCCTATAAAGGTGGAAAAATCAAAAACGGTTTTAGCCTGAATACGGTAACTTCTGTTGTTGAGCCTACTGCTACCGTTAACGCAGTAAATGTTTATCCTAATCCTGCTCATGGTGAAGCCAGAATTTCATTCAACAGTAAAATTAATGGTGAAGCTCGTGTAAGAATGTTTAGTATGAATGGACAAGAAGTGATGAGCCGTATCCTTTCAATTACTGATGGCGAAAACAACCATAGACTTGACTTGAGTGGTCTTGCTAAAGGACTTTACTTGGTAGAGATTTCTGGAGATAGCGGACATTCAACTGTTCGTTTGAGTGTTGATTGATTTCAATCCAATCGCACGACTTAATTAAAATGAAAAGTCGGCATCTCTTAGAGGTGCCGACTTTTTTTTTGAAACTTGAATTGGCTGTTAGATTTTGTTGAAGCCAAATTGGGGTGTTTTCGAGTTATTGAAGTAAACGCTGAAAAGCTACCCACGTGCTTTAGTTTTCATAAAAGCTCTAAGCTGGAGGTACTTTAGAGGTATTCTTTGGTTGTTGGTTATGTAAAATTGAATTAATCTTCCTACAAAATTTTTTAACCTGATTGTTGATACAATACTCCTTTGGATAAAAAAGAAGGTGTAAGAAATAACGCATCAAGAACAAAATGGACAATAAAAAACCCGACTCGTTAAGAAGTCGGGTTATTGTTAGAGTGAATTGCGATTAAACAACCGGGACAACAGAAACATAGCTTCTGTTATCTGCTTTTCTTTTGAATAATACTTTGCCTTCAACTAGAGCAAATAAGGTATGATCACGTCCGAGGCCAACATTATCACCAGGATGGTGAAGAGTTCCTCTCTGACGCACGATGATGCTGCCACTTTTGGCAAACTGACCACCGAAAATTTTAACCCCTAAGCGTTTGCTATGCGATTCACGGCCGTTCTTGGAACTACCTACGCCTTTTTTGTGTGCCATAGTTTAATGAAATTATCCGATGGATTCGATTTGAATTTTGGTAAAGCTCTGACGGTGACCGTTTTTCTTCTTGTAGCCTTTACGGCGCTTCTTCTTGAAAACAATTACCTTGTCGCCTTTGAGGTGCGACAGAATCTTAGCTGAAACTTTCGTTCCGGCAACGTAAGGTGCTCCTACACTTATTTTTGCGTCATCTGCAACGAGAAGAACTTTGTCGAATGCGACTTCTGTCCCTTCTTCGCCTGGCAGACGATGCACGAACAGTGTCTGGCTCTTTTCAACCTTGAACTGTTGCCCTGCTATGTCAACTACAGCAAACATTAATTTAATTTTTGTGAGGCCGCAAATATAGTGTTCCCTTTTTAAAGAAACAAGCCAACAATAAAGTGTCTTTCCTTCTCCTTTTTATCCAAATTAGGAATTGCTTCTGGATGAAGCACTCGAATTCGAAGAGGATTTTCGTGATGAGGAACTTCTACTAGAACGTTTTGACTTACTGGAATCTGAAAGTCCGCTTATCAACAAGTACACTGATATATAAAAGGCGAGGAAGTAAACAATACGAAGCTCATGCAATGCTTCCATATAAAGGTCATACACCAGAAAGATGTATGCAGAATAGATCACTGCGGAACCAGAGAAAAGCAGCTCAAATGTGGTATTTTGAACCCTATTTCTGCGATTCAAAGCGGCCAATACAAAAACTGACATAAACAATAATCCGCCGATAATTGGGATTCTGGCTTCATTTACTGAGGTAATCACTTGAAAGCCAATAAACCCTAATACTACGATTACTGGAAGTCCAAAAAACGGATTTGATTTTAAGTATGCTTCCTCATGTTCAAACTTCCGCTCTTGTCCAAATCCCAGCAGATAGCCAATAGCCAACAATCCATAGCATAAGGGAATTTCAAACAAGTGATTGGTTGGTTTGCCTTTCGTCAAACTGTCATTGTTGTCAATGAAAATCATGCATACTTCTGAAGCTATAACTGCCAAAACACCGAGGCTAAAGCCAAGACCAGGGCCACTGAAAATAGAGCCAGGATTTGGCCTAGTAAAAAAGAGGGCTAAGGCAGTCAAAAGTGAAACAACCCTGAATATGGTTAACGCATCTGGCGCGTCAACCATTGAAAGGAAAACGACTGCACCAACGGAGAGGAAATACAAAATCTGTAAATTCTTTTGCATCAAAAAGGGCTTTGCCTCAAATGTAGCGTTATTTCGCACACTCCTTAGCTAAGGAAGTTTCAAAAAAAGACGAAAATTAGATTCGTTCTAAACAAAAGTCTTCCCACTTTGTACTTTAGGACAAAATTTACCCATGAACCGAAAACAGCTCGCCGGAACGGCCCGCCTGTTGTTGGAGCATTTTAAGCTTGATGAGCGGGAGTTTCTGCTCAAAGAGCAGTTCCACCGATTCAGATCAGATGATGTTTATAATGTACCTGACTTTGTACAAGAGCTATTTCATTTCTCTTCTGCTTTAGATGTCTCTTTTCTCGAGGAAACGTTTCCTGAAGATAAATTCCTGATAGTTCTTCAGGATTTAACTTTGCCCTTGTTGGTATTCCTGAAAAAACCAGGAGAATCAATTCCATTGCTTTGCATTCCAGGGCAAAACAACAAGCATGCTTACTGCCTGATCAACAGCGATGGGTCTCGTTCGATGTTGACCTTGGAACAACTTAGAAACTGGTCGAAGAACATCTACAAAGATGAAAAACAGCAGTTTGTTTATGCACTCAGTATCTATAATGCTACGTCAATTTTAGGTTCGGTTTCACCCGAAGAACACCATGCAACACCCTGGAAAAGGTTAGTCAGGCTGATGTACATGGAGAAAAACGAGATAGGATACATTTATCTTTATGCTATTGTGACTGGTTTACTTAGCTTGTCTCTTCCTTTAGGAATTCAGGCTATTGTTAGCTTCATTTCAGGTGGAGTGATTTTTAATTCCGTCACACTCCTAATTACGTTCGTTTTATTAGGTGTAATCCTCACTGGGGCGCTTCAGGTGATGCAGCTCAACATGGTTGAGTTGCTCCAAAGAAGGATTTTTACCAGAATCTCCTTGGAGCTGGCCGTTAAAATCCCTCGTTTCAAGTTTGCTTCTGTAGGTAAGGTTTTCTTGCCTGAAGTATTGAACCGTTTTTTCGATACTCCAGCGTTAATGAAGGCAATGCCTAAGCTTTTAATTGACCTCACCGCCAATGTAGTGACCGTGATGTTCGGTTTGATATTGCTTTCTTTTTACCATCCTTTTTTCGTCTTCTATGGCTTGCTTATAATTGCTTTACTACTGTTATCATTCCGATTAATGGGGAGTAAAGGGTTGTCAACCAGCATCAAAGAGTCTAAGAAAAAGTACGAAATCGCGGCCTGGCTTCAGGATCTTGCAAGAAACTACATGACTTTTAGGACTCTGCCGTCTTTTAACATTGCAATGGATAAAGCAGACCGTTTGCTTAATGACTACCTCAGTGTTAGAAAAAAGCATTATGCTGTATTAGTATCACATTATGTGGCATTAATCATTTTCAAAACGCTGATCTTGGGTGGATTACTAATCATCGGAACCCAACTTGTTATTAATAGAGAAATTTCACTGGGGCAGTTTATTGCCTCTGAGCTTGTGGTTGTGCTGATTTTAGGCGCAATCGAGAAACTTGTTTCAACCATGGACGTGATATACGACGCCTTGACTTCTATCGATAAGATTGGTCATGTGACCGATTTGCCGGTTGATAGACTTCCTGAAATGAATGGCGTTCAAATCAAGGAGGTAAGATTAGAATTAAAACAACTCAGCACCGCCAACCTCGCACCATTAAGCTTAGTATTAGAACCTGGCGAAAAGGTTGGAATAATGGGATTGTCTAAACTGCAACGCCTAGAATTACTCAACACACTAGAAGGTGAAATTCGCCCTGTAAGTGGCCAGGTTATGTTCGGGCAAGTGAACCTCCAGGATGCAGACCGGCTTTCGGTTCGCAATAAAGTGCATAAAGTTACCGATGATAATTTGGTAGAAGGGACACTGGAAGAGAACATCAGCCTAGGTCTTAATACAGTTTCATATCAGGATATGTACCGAGCAGTAGTAGAATCCGGGTTGGAACAGTCTATTTCAGCATTGCCCTCCCGCTTGAATACTTTGCTTGATCCGGGAAATGCCTTTTTTTCTCCAGAACTCAGATCCAGAATCCTTTATGCCCGAATGCTGGCACTTGGCACCTCACTGTGGTTAGTTGATGACTTTCTCGGCGATAATGATTCGAAGACTATGACTGAACTTAGTCAAAAGATTTTCAGTCAGCCGGCAAGTATGTTGTATTTAAGCAACAACCCACTGGTGTTACAGCACTGCGATAAAGTGCTTGTATTTAACGAGTTAGGCGAATCTCACTGGGTAAATGGGGCAATCTGGAAAAACATTTTGAACGCATAGTATGGGACATCAGGAAAAAGACGAGCTCAAAGGATTAGACCTGGTATCTCTTGAAATGGTCAGCGACCGGAAAGTAGGGAGAATGACCGCCCGGTGGATGTTAGGGATTTTATTGCTGTTGTTTATCTGCCTATTTCTTCCTTGGCAGCAGAATATTAGAGGTTTTGGTGTACTAACGGCCTTTACTCCTCAAGACCGTCCTCAGACTATTGAGACCACAATAGCCGGAAGGATTGAAAAGTGGTATGTTAAAGAGGGGCTTTATGTGAAAAAAGGCGATACGATTCTCTTGATTTCTGAAATCAAGGACGATTATTTTAACCCGCAATTGATATCAAGGCTGAAGGAAGAAATTGATGCAAAGGAATCTTCTATCCTTTCTTTAGACGATAAAGTGAATGCATTAAATCGTCAGATAGCAGCTAATCTTCAGTCGCTTACCTTGAACATGGAGCAAGCAAGAAACAAACTTAAAATTGCGCGAAACAAATTAAGTATTGATTCAATCCAGCTTGAAGCAGCTAAAGTGGATGCCCGAATCGCTGATGTTCAGTTAAAGCGTCAAGAGAATCTCTACAAACAAGGGTTGCGATCTCTCGCAGAGCTAGAAACCCGTATCCTGAAAAACCAAGAAGCTTCGGCTAAACTCATTTCAGCAGACAATAAATTCCTCCTTTCCCGCAACGAGTTAATCAATGCAGAGTTAGAAATTAATGCCAAGCAAGCAGAGTATCTCGATAAAATCTCGAAAGCAGAATCGGATAAGAATAGTGCACTAAAGGATAAATTTGAATCCTCTGGCGATTTGGCTAAAAAACGGAATTACCTCTCCAATATGGAGATTCGCCAAGGCTTTTACGCAATCAGGGCACCTCAAGATGGTTATGTAGTTAAGGCATTGAAACAAGGCCTTGGGCAAACCATTAAAGAGCGCGAAGCCGTTGCCACCATCATGCCAGCACGTTCCCGCTTGGCAGTTGAGTTATACATCAAGGCTATGGACGTGCCTCTGTTGAAGGTGGGACAACACGTTAGGGTACAGTTTGATGGCTGGCCGGCCATTCAGTTTTCAGGATGGCCTAACTTGTCGGTAGGTACTTTTGGTGGGGAAGTAGCTGTGATTGATTACATAGAAAGCGAGAAATCTACTTACCGCGTTTTGGTAATACCGGATGTCGCGCAGGATCCATGGCCTTGGCAACTGCGGGTAGGAACCGGTGCTTACGGATGGGCCATGCTGAATGAGGTTCCTATCTGGTACGAACTATGGCGACAATTCAACGGATTCCCGCCTGATATGATAGATCAATTTAGTAAAATGTCTTCTAAAAAAGCCGATGGTAAAGACAAGGGTGGAGAAGACAAGGAAAAAGAAAAAGAGAAGGCGAAGTGATTTTCATGAAGCAGAACCTGCTATTTTTTCTTGCCTTTGTTTTATCTGTCGGAAATCTGGCTGCGCAAAGTATTCCGGCATCATCAGATAGCGAAATGCCTTTGTCGGATTTTTACCGTCTGATTTTGGAACGACATCCGGTGGTGAAACAAGCTCGGCTTATGCCTCAGGCTGCTCAGGCAAACCTCCAGCAGGCTAGGGGAGCCTTCGATCCGGTTTTGCAATTTGCTTATGACGAAAAAACTTTCGACAAGAAAAATTATTATACCGTAAACGAAGGCTACTTGAAATTACCCACCACCTTGGGGTTAGATTTCAAAGCCGGATTTGAATCTGTAACCGGTGAACGCATTAACCCGGAAACCTCAACTCCCTTATCAGGCTTAGCTGTGGCAGGCGTCTCTGTTCCCATTGGCAGGAATATGTTGATTGATGACCGCCGGGCTACTTTGCGTCAGGCAAAGTTGTTTCGGGAACAGGCCAAAGCCGAGCAAGACAAAATGGCGTTGAAGTTTCTGTTTCAAGCTACCAAGGATTATGCAGAATGGGTGTTTCGTCAAAGACAGGTGATTTTGTTACGCGAAGGCTATCAGATGGCCGATAGCCGCTACAGAGCTGTTAAGGAAAGGGTTATTCAGGGAGATCTCGCCGGAATTGATACCACCGAAGCACAAATAGCACTTCGCTCTAGGGCGATAGCACTTGCCCAAGCTGAAACCGACTTACTCAATACTCGTTTGTTTATCGCAGCCTATTTGTGGGATGAGAATGGGCGTCCTGTGGAGCTCAACGATGGGGTAAAGCCAGTGCCTGATAAGGCCATGTTAACCGTTTTTGCACCGGATTCCATTCGCAAGCAAATGGAAAGAGCCCGGTTCAGCCATCCAGAAGTTCGGAAGTTGCTTTCTAAAATTGAACAGATAAAAGTGGAACGCGCTCTTGCTCGGAACAACCTGCTTCCGGCAATCCAACTGAATTTAAATGCAATTCAAACTTGGCCAGCCAACCAAGAACTTTTGAATACCACCTTTATTCAACAGAATTATAAAGTTGGCGCTTCTTTCTATATGCCTTTGTTTTTACGAAAGGAGAGGGGGAAGCTAAAAATGGTCAATTTTAAGTTAATGGATCAGCAATGGGAGCTCGATTTAGCTCGAAGGCAGATTGAACTGGGCATACGGGAGGCATCGAACGATTACCAATTGGTATTGGATAATCTTGGTGTGCAGCGCCAATTAGTCCTTGATTATATTCGTTTGCGTGACGGTGAGCAAATTCGCTTTGATAATGGAGAAAGTAATTTCTTCATGGTCAATACGCGTGAAGTTCAAATGATAGAGTCTCAGGTTAAACTGGCAGAGATGGAAGCTAAGCAGGTGAAAGCCTCCGCTGGGTTGTGGTTTGCTGCTGGCCAGTTTGAAGGGTTGTAGAATAAATAAAAGTCTTGTTGAGTAAGCAGCTAACTTTGCCATAAAGTTAACCGCTTACGCTTATGAAATCTACCTCATTTTTCAATGGACAAATGCCTCATGTAATCATTATTGGAGGGGGTTTCGCCGGTTTGGAACTAATCAAACAATTTAAAAACCGGCCTTATGCAGTTACTTTAATAGACAAACAAAATTTCCATACTTTTCAACCTTTGCTTTACCAATTGGCATCCGGAGGAATTGGTCCCGACGGAATCGCATATCCGCTCAGGAAAGTAATTGGAAGCTTGAAAAATGTTCGTTTCAGAATGGCTGAAGTTCAAGCAATAGATTTGAAAACGAATTCAGTTCTAACGACCATTGGAAAAATGAATTACGATCATTTGATTATTGCTTCTGGCGCGGTCACTCATTTCTTCGGGAATAAAAAAATTGAAGAAAAAGCTTTCGGATTAAAATCAATTCAAGATGCTTTAGCGCTTAGGAGTGCCATTTTGTTAAGCTTTGAACGGGCAATTAATGCGAAATCTATGGAGGAAAAACAGCGATACCTGCAATTTGTAGTGGTAGGTGGCGGTCCAACCGGGGTTGAAACTGCGGGAGCATTGATTGAAATGAAGCTTCACGTTTTGCCCTCTGATTATAAGGAACTTGACGCTTCCACCATGCACGTAACCTTAATTGAAGCTTCCCCTCGCCTTTTAGCTGCCATGTCTGAACCGTCTTCGGCTCAAGCAAAAAAAGACTTAGAGAAAATGGGGGTGGAAGTAAAACTGAATGTATCGGTGCAACAGTATGATTCCGGGATCATCACGTTGTCGGATGGAACTACTATTGAAGCTGAAACACTGATTTGGTCAGCAGGAGTAAAAGGAGCCTTTCCAGAAGGATTAGATGCGAGCCATATAGGAAGGTCGAATCGATTGAAAGTAAATCACTTTTTACAGCTTCAAGGACAAGAAAATGTTTGGGTTGTAGGAGATGTCGCCTTAGTTGAAGGCGATGCCCAATATCCCAACGGACATCCAATGGTAGCACCAGTAGCCGTTCAGCAAGCTAAATGTGCGGCAACAAACCTTATGAATCTGGCAGCAAATAAGCCGCTCCAAGTTTTTCAATACCGAGATAGAGGGTCAATGGCAACTATTGGCCGACACCGTGCAGTATTAGAATCTATGGGAATTCAGTTAAAAGGTTTTACTGCTTGGTTAGGCTGGATGTTTTTACACTTAATGTTGTTGGTTGGATTCAGAAGTAGATTGGTCGTTTTTATCAATTGGGTTTGGAATTACCTTAGTTATCAACGCGCAATCCGATTAATTACTCGAAAAGAAGTGATTACAGAGAGGTATTCGGATGAGGAGTCTCTAATTTAAACCCAACGGTTGGGACATTAGTCACTTTCAAATTGGGATCAGAGGATAAATACTTCCTTAATCTGGAAATAAATACATCCAAACTTCTTCCAAGAAAGTAATCATCGCGCCCCCAGAGTTTAATTAATATTTCTTCTCGTTTTAATACCTGATTAGGATTATGGAAGAATAACCTAAGTAAAGCGGCCTCCTTAGGAGTAAGCCGTTGCTTGCCTTCAGGCCCATCAAGGATTAAGTTTTTAAAATCAAGGTTGAATTCACTTACTTGGTAGATAGCTGCTTGGTCAGTTATCAAGGTAGCGTTTTGCCCTCTTTTAAGTGCAATCTGAATTCGTAACTCCAATTCTTCTATGGAAAAAGGCTTAGACATATAATCGTCTGCACCCAGTTTAAGCCCTTTAATTCGATCGTCTTTTTCACCACGAGCGCTCAGGTATATCAGGGGTATTTCTGGATTTTTCGCTTTAATTTTTTCACCGAGGCTAAATCCATCTAATCGAGGTAGCATAACATCGCACAAAATTAAATCAAAGTTTTGCTGGCAAAACAGCCCCCACGCTTTTTCGCCGTCGGAGGCCATCACAATCTTATAGCCCGCATTTTCCAAGTTATCCGCTAGAAGGAATGATAAGCTGGAATCATCTTCTACCAAAAGAATTTTTTTCATGTTAGTTTAAACTGGATATAAAAAACACTTCCCTTATTGCCTTCACTATGCCGATAACCGGTGCGTGCTTTTAACCTTTTAGCCATTTGGGCAACATAATATAGGCCAAGCCCAAATCCTTGTTGCTCGTATCGATCGCCCTGGGTTTGGCGGTAAAATCGGCTAAACACGAGTTTTTGCACCTTTTGCGGCAAACCTGGCCCTTGGTCTTCTACTTCAAGGTGAAGATTTTGGCCAAACACCCTCATTCTTAAAATAATCGGCGCCTCTGAAGGGCCATACTTTAAGGCATTATCTAAAAGGTTAAATAGCATCTGCCTTAAATGAAAGGTATCAGTAAAAATATATTGAGAGGTTTCGGGCAATTGGAGTACTAATTTGTCGGAGGCATGGTGATTTCGAATGTTAAAGTCTTCTTTAACCTCTTGAAGAAATGGATTTAAATGCACAATTTCTTGCCTAACCACTACAGCATCTGATTCGGTTTTTGCAATCTGTAGAAATCGTTCAACATACTCTTGCAAGCGATAACTCTCCTTAACCACCACTTCGAGATACCTTTTCTTTCTAGCTTCTTCCATGTTATCCTGCTGCTTGAGCAGTACCTGAGCAGCCAAATTCAGAGAGGCTACCGGAGTTCTAAGTTCATGGGTCATGGTGTTAAGAAAGTCGGTCTGAATTTCAGAAAGTCGTTTTTGTTTAAAAAGAGAAATCAAGGCGTAAGCAAAAAAGCCCAGAACGATTAGCAAGGCTAAGGAAGAGCAAATCCACATTTCCATTTGAGATAGAATGCCTGCATTTTTTCCCGGGAATAACACGCCGAAGTAGTTGAAGCCTGTTTTATTTACTGGGAAATCATGAAATGGGCTGCCTTTTTCTAACTGATTTGTAACCATGTTCAGTTTACCAGTATGGATAATTTCCTGATTCGAGCAATCGAAAATGGAATACTCGAAATCAAAATTTACTTGTTGTTTTTTCAACTCCTGCATGAGCGTAACCTCAATAAGCGACGGGTCTATGCTATCGTTAATCTGCACAATAAAGTAGTTATCAGTAAACCGGCACACTGGTTCTACTGGATCGCTTTGGTTAGAGTTGTAGCGAAGTATCGTGTAGGCTACGTTTTTCAATGCAATCATGGTGTTCCGCTCAAACTGCTTGTCAGCAATCAAAAAGGCTTTTTTAAACCAATAGCCCTGCATCAACAACAAGAAGCTTGCTGATAGAAATGCAAGGATAAGAAGTAGCCTGAGCCGGCGGTTTTTCACAGTCGCAATTTAAAGAGTGTCAGTTGAGCATCCTTGCGCTTAACAAGGTCTTAACAGGTATTCGAAACTGGTTAACATTCAAAGGCTTATAGTTAAAGTTACTTTGGACTACCAAAAACAAACACCATGAAAAAATTAATTTTAATGTTGATGCTAGCAAGTCCGGTATTCGGACAGGCAGATGGAAATCAGTTTGAAACAAGCGAGCTTTATGCAACCTCTGCTATTCAATGGGAAAACACAAACATTGATTTAGGCAAAGTGAAACATCAAGTACCGGCAGTTGCAACGTTTAGGTTTGTCAATAACAGCAAGCAGGCAGTGATGATCACTCAAGTTCAGCCTTCTTGCGGCTGTACGGCTACAGATTACACTCAAAAGCCGATTCCTTCGGGCGGAACTGGAACTGTAAATGCTACGTTCAATGCGGCTACTACCGGTGCATTCCGTAAACAAGTAACCGTTTCACTTAGTGGGCAAGAAACTCCGATTGTACTCGTATTAAGCGGAATTGTAGAGTAAACCCGATTACAACGGCGAAGAAATAGCCGCTGAGAGCAGGTAATGTCCTGATTTCAGCGGCTATTCTGTGCTTATCGCTTGGGTAAACCGGAATTTATCGCCATCGAAAAGGCCTTGATCAGACAGCTTAAGCGATGGGATAACTAACAAAGCCATAAAAGAAAGCGTCATAAAAGGAGCGGGCATGGCAGAACCCAATTCGGTTAGCGACTTGTTGAAATCTGCATACCATTCTGCTACTGTTTCTCCATTTTTTGTTGACATCAGCCCTGCTACTTCCAGAGGCAATACTTCCGTTTTCATGCCATCGGTCCAGGCAAGGCCACCCCTCGTTTCCATCAGAGCATTTACAACCATTGCGAGCGATTTATCGTCAACGCCGGCAGCTACTATGTTGTGAGAATCGTGCGCAACGGTTGAGGCGAAAGCGCCTTTTTTTAAGCCAAAGCCGGTAATCCATGCTATCGCTGGAGGATTTTCTTTGTAACGGTTTACCACCGTAAGTTTTAAAAGATCTTGTGAGATATCCGATTCTAGATTTGGACTGTCAAAAGGGCCGATGAGTGCTTTGCCAGTAACCAATTGACGATCAACGGCTGTTATTGCTTTCACCTTTCCTTTAACCGGCGATACAAACTCTTGCAGGCGCACTTTTCTACTACGGAAACGGTTTAGCGGATAAACCTGAGGCAGATTGAAGGCAACATAACCTCTGTTAAAAACTTGAGCCCCTTCAATCCAGCATTCCAAAACCTGAAAATCAGAAAGATCGGAAACACGAATAAAATCTGCCGCATCTCCTTCTCTCAGCAGCCCAACTTTCATGCGATAGTGCTTAACAGGGTTAAGACATGCGGCCTGCAACGTGTCCCATAGCGAATAACCGGCTTTTACCGCTCTGGAACAAAGCTCGTTGATGTGTCCTTTTAATAAATCGTCGGGGTGTTTATCATCGGAACAAAACATGATTTGCTGAGGATACTCGCTAAGGAGTGGAATAAGCGCATCGAAATTTCTTGCAGCAGAACCTTCTCTGATGAGAATGTTGACCCCAAGTTTTGCTTTGAACTTGCCTTCATCCAAGGTAAAGCATTCATGGTCGGTAGTAATTCCATAGGCAAAGTAATCGCGAGCATCATCGCCCATAAGCCCGGGAGCATGCCCATCGATGGGTTTATTGAATTCCTTGGCCGCTTCAATTTTCGCCATCAAATCGGCTTGGCGTTGAAGTACACCGGGAAAGTTCATCACTTCGCTTAGAAAAAACATTTCTTCCCATTCCATGAGTTGTTGTACTTCTTGAGGGCCAATTACTGCCCCAGAAGTTTCGAAACCGGTTGCAGGAACACAAGAAGGAACACCGAAGTGAAATTTAAGAGGCACTGTTTTGCTGTTGCTTACCATAAACCGGATGCCTTCCAAACCACAAACATTAGCGATTTCGTGCGGGTCGGAAACCGTAGCTACTGTACCCTGGCGCACGGCAAGATGAGCAAAGGCTGAGGGAACCAACAGCGAACTTTCGATGTGGACATGCGCATCTACAAAGCCGGGCATGAGGAATCCATCATCTACCGACTCTTCAGTAGGTTCAATACGGGTAATTCTGTTTCCATCGGTATGAATTTTTCCCGGGAAAATCTGCTTCCTGTGGAGATCGACTATTTGTCCGCTGATGACCGCCATAATTAAATTTCTGCAAAGTAAAGTGACAGCACGACCCAAAGGCTAATTTAGCCGAATGAATTTGAAGCGCCTCAACTCTGACCTGACCGATCTGATTGAAATGCGGAATGAACTGGCAGGCATGAACTTTAACGATGATCGCTATGATGATCTTGAAGAAGATATCCACGCGTGTGAAGATGGCTTTCTGGATCGTTACGGCGATTTGTTAGAAAGTGTTCTGGAGAAAATCCATTTAGTGATTGCTCCTGATAATGACGTTTTGCTCCCAACTGCTTACCTGGCAAGGCGTTACCATTTAATTGAAGGGACAGACAATGAGTTTGAAGTGGATATGGATGCTGGTATATTGTTGGAAACGCTGATAAAAAATGCCAAAGGCAAACCGATGGATGGCCGATTGGTGATTATGCCGTCGCCTTTCCGATTCGTGTTGAATTTGCCTGATGGTCCGCGTGTGTTATGGTCGGAAGAATCTCCCGAGCATTATGATATATCAGCCTCGTAGCGGAAGAGTTTAACTTGTATAGATTAATAAGAAGCTTCTCGTTCGCGAGAGGCTTTTTCATTTAATGGAGAAGTAAATCGAATGCGAGGATAGGGAATGAAGTTGCGTGAGGGATGGAAGTGGAAAGCCCGGAGCCGGCACGAGCGAAGCGAGTGCCGGAGAGGACTTGGAACGTACAGCCCGACCGCTGACCTGCGCTAGCAGGGCAGCGGGCACGCCCAAAAAGAAAAAGATGTGCTAAAAAAACAAAACCGCGAAGGTATCTAAGTAGATAAAATCGCGGTTTTAAGTGGCTTATAGCCGTTTTCGCGGTCTCGTAGGGACTGCCTTTAGTATTGGTTTCCAATTGGTTGCATGGTTTTTGGCAAACATTTGTCAAACGCTACCTAGTTTCGCTTTTAGTTCGATGATGGTTTTTTGAGCTTGTATTAGCTCTTCTTGCAGTTTTATTTTGTCGGT
>CALSBM010000043.1:0-25158 GCA_943373175.1 Chitinophaga pinensis
CTCCATAAGGAGCCTTTTCTGTTGTTGTATTATTGAAATTAATCTCGACGATCTCTGTGGTCGTCACGGCGAGGCCCACGGTCGCGGTTGCCGCCGCCACCGCGGCGGTCATCACGACGCTCGCCTTCCGGACGAGGACGGCGTGGTGGGGGTTCAGGCATTCCTTCCGGACGCTCCAGTAACGACTTGGCAGATAAGCGGTACTTGCCAGTTTTCTTATCTACTTCTACCAATTGCACCCGAACTATATCGCCTTCATTGAAAACTCCATCCATCGTTTCCAAACGCTCATGCGTAATTTCGGAAATATGCAATAGGCCGTCTTTGCCAGGCATAAACTCCACAAATGCTCCAAATGGCTGAATGGTTTTCACTTTGCCTTCATAGATAGAACCTACATCCGGCCTTGCAACTATTGATTTAATGCGAGAAACCGCAGCCTCTAAGTTGTCTTTGTTGTCAGAATAAATCTGAACAACTCCCTGATCCCCTACTTCTTCGATGTTGATGGTAGCACCAGTCTCACGCTGCATTTCTTGGATGATCTTTCCTCCCGGGCCAATAACTGCTCCGATAAACTCACGATCAATGTATAAGGTCACAATGCGTGGTGTATGCGGCTTGTAATCTTCCCTTGAGGTTTCCATCACCTGATTCATGATGCCGAGAATATGTAAACGTCCCTCACGTGCTTGATAAAGTGCTTTACGAAGCACTTCAGCCGGAAGTCCGTTGATTTTAATGTCCATCTGACAAGCGGTAATGCCTTTAGAAGTACCGGTTACCTTGAAGTCCATATCGCCGAGGTGGTCTTCGTCGCCGAGGATGTCGGAGAGTACAGCGAAATCATTTCCATCGGTAATGAGTCCCATCGCAATGCCTGATACTGCCGACTTAACCTTCACTCCGGCATCCATCAAGGCTAATGATCCGGCACAAACGGTTGCCATAGAGGAGGAGCCGTTCGATTCGAGGATATCGGATACGATGCGGATAACATAAGGGTTTTCTTCGAGGTTATCAGGAAGTACTTTCTTAAGTGAGCGCATAGCTAGGTTGCCATGACCAACTTCACGTCGTCCGGGGCCACGGTTCGGACGAACTTCACCCGTTGAAAAACCGGGGAAGTTGTAATGAAGCAGGAAGCGGTTCATGCCATCGAAAACAGCACCGTCCACAATCTGCTCATCTTCCTTGCTTCCGAGTGTAACAGTAGTTAATGACTGCGTTTCACCACGGGTGAAAACCGATGATCCATGTGCGGAAGGAAGGTAATCTACTGCGCACCAAATTGGACGAATTTCATCGAGTTTACGACCATCCAAACGGATTTTCTCATCCAGAATCATCCGACGCATGGCATCGTATTCTACTTCGTGGAAGTACTTTTTGGTGAGGAATTTATCGGGTTGTTGGTCTTCCGGGATGGTTGCCAGAAAATCTGCGAGCACTTGCTTGAAAGCGGCACTACGCTCTTTCTTTGGCTGCCCCGATTTAGCTACGGCGTAAACCTGCTCATAGCAAGCGTCGTAAATTGCTTTTTTCAGGTCTTCATCGGTGCGCTCATGATCGTACTCACGAAGCCCTTTTCCTACAAGCGCACGAAGTTCGAGTTGAGCTTTAACCTGAGTTCGGATGGCTTCATGCGCAATGCCAATGGCTTCAGCGAGGTCATCTTCGGAGCATTCGTTGGCTTCCCCTTCAACCATCACTACGTTGTCCATTGTGGCAGCTATGATAAGGTCGAGGTCGGCGCGGTCTTGGTCAGCGATATTCGGGTTAATAACAAACTTGCCGTCAATTCTGGCTACGCGAGCTTCGGAAATAGGGCCATTGAAGGGAATGTCTGACACGGCCAGAGCGGAAGAGGCTGCTAAAGCAGCAAGGCAATCTGGCGCCATATCGCGCTCCGACGAGATAAGCGAGATCATCACTTGCGTGTCGGCATGGTAGTTATCAGGGAACAATGGGCGCAAAGCGCGGTCCACCAAGCGGCAAATCAGCACTTCATAGTCTGAAAGGCGGCTTTCACGGCGTTGAAAACTGCCGGGGATGCGTCCGGAAGCACCAAACTTTTCTTGGTAATCCACGGAGAGGGGGAGGAAATCGAGGTCTTCTTTTGCCTCTTTGTTGGAGACTACGGTAGCAAGAAGCATCGTCTTGCCACAGCGTACTACCACTGCACCGTCGGCTTGGCGTGCCAGTACTCCGGTTTCAATGGTTACGTCTCTTCCGTCTTCCAGCTTAAAACTGACGGATTTGGGTTGCGGTATCATAGGTATATTGAGTTTAGATTAAAAGCAAAAAGGGGGTCTGGATTTCTCCAAAGGCCCCCTTTTTGTCATGAAACGGAAAGTAATTTCCGAAAAAAGCTTATTTACGAAGCTCGAGTTTCTCCACAATCGCCCGGTAACGGGAAATTTCTGTTTTGCGGAGGTAGTTGAGCAAATCACGGCGCTTACCTACCAATTTAACTAGAGAAAGCTGAGTAGAGAAATCCTTACGGTTGTTTTTCAGGTGAGCAGTCAGGTGTTTAATGCGGAAAGTGAATAACGCAATCTGAGCTTCAGCCGTTCCTGTATCGGTAGCACCCTTGCCGTAAGTGCTGAAAATTTCTTGTTTTTTATCGGAAGTGAGGTACATCGTTGAAAAAGGCTCTGTTTTGAGCGAGCGCAAATATAGGGACTCTCTTTTAGTTTGCAAATAATCGAATCAAAGTCGAGATTTTTTCTTTCAACTCGCGACGATCCACGATGAAGTCAAGAAATCCTGTTTCTAATACGGTTTCAGCCGTTTGAAAGCCTTTCGGAAGGTCGCGCTTGATGGTTTCTTTAATTACTCTAGGACCGGCAAAGCCAATCATAGCGCCAGGTTCAGCAATGTTTAAGTCGCCCAACATGGCATAAGAAGCAGTAACTCCTCCGGTGGTAGGGTCGGTCATGAGCGAGATGTAGGGGATTTTCTCGTCGTGCATGAGCGAGAGCTTGGCCGAAGTTTTCGCCATCTGCATGAGTGAGAAGGCCGATTCCATCATTCTCGCACCGCCTGATTTCGAAATAATCATTAAGGGATAGCGGTGTTTACGGCTGTAGTCGATACCGCGAGCGATTTTCTCTCCTACAACAGAACCCATTGAACCTCCAATGAAATCGAAGTCCATGCAGCAAACTACCAAATCCAGTCCGTTTATCTTTCCATGAGCCGTTCTCAAGGCATCCTTCAGGCCGGTCTTGCTAATTGCATCCGTTAACCTGGAGGTGTAAAGTTTGGTATCCTGAAATTGCAACGGGTCACCGGATGTCATATTGGCATCTAACTCGGTAAACTCGTTCTTGTCGAACAGGATTTCGAAATACTCTTCTGAGCCAATGCGGCAATGATAACTACAATCGGAACAGACATAACGATTTTCTGCCAAGTCTTTGGTCAGTAAAGTAGCCTTACATGAAGGACACTTAAACCACATGCCATCAGGAACTTCCTTCTTTTGCTCAGTGGAAGTGGTGATGCCTTCTTTATTTCGTTTAAACCATGACATACGTTGAAGATAAAAAAGCCGGGCGAATATAATCAGCCCGGCTTTGGGTTTTACGATTTAAAAGAATTACGCGATAGTTATACCGCTGTCGAGATACACGTCTTGAACAGAATTGATGAGCTCAATACCATCCTTTAAAGGTTTCTGGAAAGCTTTACGGCCTAGAATCAATCCAGTACCGCCAGCACGTTTGTTAATAACAGCCGTTTGAACAGCTTCGCTCAAGTCAGAGGCTCCTTTGGATTCTCCACCTGAGTTAATTAATCCTGCACGACCCATGTAGCAGTTGATAACTTGGTAGCGGCAAAGGTCGATAGGATGATCGGTAGAGAGTTCACTATAAACTTTCGCATGGGTTTTACCATGGCCTGTAGCAAGGTATCCACCATTATTGGTTGGCAATTTCTGCTTGATAATATCTGCTTGGATAGTAACGCCAAGGTGGTTTGCTTGAGAGGATAGGTCAGCGGAAGTGTGATAATCCTTTCCATCTTTCTTAAAGCCTGGGTTACGGAGGTAGCACCACAAGATAGTAGCCATTCCTAACTCATGAGCGCGTTCAAATGCGGCTGATACTTCCTGGATTTGACGAGTTGACTCTTCGGATCCGAAGTAAATGGTAGCACCCACAGCTACGGCACCCATGTTCCAAGCTTCCTCAACAGTGCCGAACATGATTTGGTCGAACTTGTTAGGATAAGAAAGAAATTCGTTATGGTTGATTTTAACGATGAAAGGGATTTTGTGTGCGTATTTGCGAGCCACTGAAGCAAGAACACCGAAAGTTGAAGCAACGCCATTACAACCTGCCTCAATAGCCAGTTTAACTATGTTTTCAGGATCGAAGTAAATAGGGTTTGGCGCAAAGGAAGCACCTGCCGAATGCTCGATACCCTGATCAACTGGAAGGATGCTTACATAGCCGGAATTGGCAAGGCGACCATGGCCGTACAACGCTTGCAAACTGCGAAGTACTTGCGGATTGCGATTGGAGTTCAACCAAACACGATCAATAAAATCAGGCCCCGGAAGGTGGAGCATGTCTTTGTCCATGGTGTTGGAGACGTGGTTCAGGAGGTAATCCGCCTGATTGCCGAGCAATTCGAGGGTTTTGTTCTGCGCCATCTGTTAGATTTTGTTTTTTTGTTGTGCAAAGCTAACATAAAAACCCATTGACATTTTACCCCCTAACCGACGGTTTTACCTTGCTTGTACAACGTGATAGCGAAGCTCCTGCCGAGGCGCGGGTGTTGCGTGATGAAGTATTTGTAAAGGAGCAGGCTGTGAGTATTGAAGAAGAATACGACGGCCTCGACAATTTATGTACTCATTTTGTGCTAATGAGGCAGGAAAAGCCTCTGGCTACTGCCCGGTTGCGTCCGTATGGAGCTGGGTATAAGCTGGAGCGAATGGCTGTGGATGCCAACTTTCGTACGCATGGGTTGGGAAGAATGTTGATGGAATTTATCCTTTCCCAACCTGAACTTACTGGGGTAGAAGTGATGCTTCACGCTCAGTTGCAAGCCGCCGGCTTCTACGTAAAGTTGGGCTTTTCTCCCGAAGGAGAGCATTTCGAAGAAGCCGATATCTGGCATGTGAAGATGAAGAGGAGGGGGTGAAGCGTTTAGTTTAACGCAAACTAATAATTAGAGAAGAATTGACTAATTAATTAGAGAAGAATTGACTAATGGAGTATTGAAATGCAACCGCAATTAGAGATTTACGCTTTGTTTTGAGCTAATAATCTGAACTTCATGGATGTTAATTGCAATTGAGACTGCTTTTATTTAAAGACTTATTTTCTACATGAAAAGCTAATGCTCATTAGAACGCATAGTTTTTATTCATGAATATCCACAACCGTAAATGCCCTTTAGATTGACAATTTTCCCGCAGTTTAACGCAAATTTCAAGATGGCTCTTAGGGTAGTTTCCAACCCAGATTAGTGGGAAAAGTGCTATGAAAAAAAGCTACGAACGTTGCCATTGAATAGCTTTTTAC
Source organism: Chitinophaga pinensis (assembly GCA_943373175.1). Classification (GTDB taxonomy): domain Bacteria; phylum Bacteroidota; class Bacteroidia; order UBA7662; family JAIXUI01; genus JAIXUI01. The sequence goes on from CALSBM010000043.1 coordinate 5,541, forward strand.
GATAGTGAATATTCGTTTTTAGTTTCAAGAAAAAGGAGTGTTTCCATTTTTCTTGGTTGTTATCTTGTGCCTGTTATGAGTAAATTCCTGTTGCTTGGCTTGTTCTTTCTCCAAAGTCTTTTCTCTTCTGCTCAGGAAGAGGCCGTCACCTCAACTGGACGCCGTGTTTTGCTTTTTCAGGATGGAAGATGGGAATATTTGGATACCACGCCCTTTAATTCGGAAGCATTAAAGGGACTAGAAATTCCCTTCTTAAAGCGAAATGAACGAGTTATAACTCATACGGGTTTTTCATTATCGTACAGCGAAGCACATGAACAAGCGCGTTGGGTTGCCTACGAGCTTACGAAAGAAGAAACGAATAAGCTTTATGAGCGCACAAACCGATTTAGCGCAGATCCTGATGTAAGTTCAGAAACGGCAAACGACAATGATTATCGTAAATCAGGGTACGACAGAGGGCACCTGGCTCCTGCTGGTGATATGGGGTGGTCGGAAGTAGCCATGAGGGAGAGTTTTTATTACAGCAACATCAGTCCCCAATTACCATCTTTCAATCGGGGAGTTTGGAAAAGATTAGAAGAACAAGTTCGACAATGGGCAAGTGAAAATGAAGCTGTTTATGTGGTTACTGGACCTGTACTTACTGATCAGCTTGGAAGTATGGGCTTAAACCGTGTTTCTGTCCCGGAGTATTTCTTCAAAGCAGTGCTGGATTACCGGAATCCAGGTGTAAAAGCCATAGCCTTTCTTATGCCTCACGTCCCGAATGCCGCTCCTTTATCTCAATTTGTTATAAGCATCGACAGTTTAGAGGAGGTTACTGGCATAGACTTTTTTCCCTTACTTCCAGACAATCAGGAGGGGCGATTAGAATCAACTGTATGCCTCCCATGTTGGGGATTAGAAAAAAAGTTAAGGGAAGAAGACAAGAACCGAGATTCGGGTAACGGTGCGCAATCGGGTCAGTGTCAGGGTACAACCAAAGCCGGCAATCGCTGTCGCAACCTAACCCGCAATGAAAGTGGCTATTGCCATGCTCATGTAAATCAGCAGGACAATTCAGGTTCGGTCAATCAAGAGAGCAAGGAAAATTCGAAATCTTCTACTCCTACTTCGGCGATGTCTGTACAATGTTCTGGAACAACTAAGAAAGGTGCACAATGCAGAAGGATGACGCGAAATGCCAGTGGCAGATGTTTTCAGCATGGAGGATAAGTGTATGTTAGTTGCTTTAAAAAAGCAGTTATCCTTGCTTAACCCTGTATCAACTGAAATGGAAGCAGTTTTTTGTTTTTAGGAGGAAGAATCCTGCTTTAAAAAATCGCCGTCAATAATTAGTAGCTTAACACCGCTAACGGATGAAGACCGATGGCTGCTTAAACCATCTGAAACTACAAAAGTATCTCCTTTTTTTTGAGAGAATTTCTCTCCGGTACTTAATTCACTGACAAATTCACCTTCTAAGCAGTGTACAATATGGCCTTTTTCGCACCAATGATCTGCTGTATATCCTTCAGAATATTCTACAATACGCAGTCTGAGGCTGCCAAGCTGAATGGTTTGCCAAATTGCCCTACCTACTTCACCTTTATACTCTACTTTTTCAACGTTACTCCAATCTATGGTTTGAAATGGGATGTTGCTCATTTTTGATTTTTTTTTAAAATTAACTATTCCTTGTTTTCAAGTAACTTTCTTGCTTGAATTCTTTTGTACCATTTTTCTATTTCAACAGCCCAGAACACGATACTTGATAATCCAATGCATATCATCAACTCCTTTAAATTAAGGGATTGTGTGCTAAAAATGTCTTGTAGAAAAGGGAGGTAAACTACCGCCAATTGTAAGCTTATGGAAAGAATAACTGCTCCTATTAATGGTTTATTTCCCAAAATTTCTTGACTGAAAAGAGATTTTTTATCACTGCGAACTGCCAATACTAAGCCCATTTGAGTAAAACTTAAGATGGTAAAAACAATGGTCATCCACTTATCATTTCCAATGTGTATAGCCCAACTTTGTGCAGCAACGCTTATACCTCCCATCAACAATCCAACCCAAAGAATATAATACCACATTCCTTTTGAAAATACACTTTCTTCAGGCTTCCTTGGAGGTCGTCTTAAAATATCTTCTTCCTCTGGTTCTGCTACAAAAGCAAGACCGGGTAAGCCATCGGTAATGAGGTTTAGCCATAGAATCTGGATTGGAAGAAGGGGCGTTGGTAAACCGATTATTGGAGCAAGAAATAGTGTCCATATTTTCCCGCAATTTCCTGTTATACTGTATTTAATAAATTTCAGGATGTTGTCAAAAATTCTTCGTCCTTCTTTTACTGCACCGATAATAGTAGCGAAATTATCGTCAAGGAGAATCATGTGAGCGGCTTCTTTAGAAACATCGCTGCCCGTAATTCCCATAGCTATTCCAATATTAGCTTGCTTCAAGGCTGGTGCATCGTTAACTCCATCTCCTGTCATTGCAACAAAATGGTTTTTTCTTTGCAACGTTTTCACAATTTTAAGCTTTTGTTCTGGAGATACCCGCGCATAAACTTTGATGTATTCTATTTCTTTTTCAAACTCTTCGTCCGTCAATTCCGATAGTTCTGATCCGGTAATGATCTTGTCGGCAGGATGCCTAACGATACCAGCTTCAGTTGCAATAGCCATTGCTGTAACCGGATGGTCGCCGGTTATCATAACTGGAGTAATGCCTGCTGTGTAGCAGCTTGATATGGCTTTAATAGCTTCTGGCCTGGGCGGGTCAATCATGGAAGCTAAGCCGATAAAGGTCATATTGTTTTCTATAGTTTCAACTGATATTAATTGAGGTAATTCTAGCACTATCTTAAAAGAATAGGCCAATACTCTTTTTCCTTGACGGGCATAGTTTTCTGTTTTGGTGAGAATATCTTCTGCATTTGATATTTGGCAACTAGTTAGAATACTTTCTATTGCACCTTTCGAAATAATTATCCACTTATCTTCATATTGATAAATGGTAGTCATTCGCTTACGAGTAGAATCAAAAGGCAATTCGTTCGTTCTTTTATATTTTGCTATCCAACCCTTATTGTAGCTTTTGTGCATTCTTGTATATTCAACTAAAGCAATTTCAGTTGGGTCTCCAATGAGATGGTGATTTTTTTTAGTTTTAACATCATGATTTAACTCCATGGCCAATAGGAATAACTGCTCTGAGGTATAATCTGTTAAACTTGCTATTTCTGGAGTAATAAATACTTCTGTTACCATCATTTTATTCTGAGTGATTGTGCCAGTTTTATCAGAACAGATGTAGGTAACAGAACCGAGGGTTTCAACAGCAGATAATTTTCTTATCAGAGCATTTCTGCGGGCTAACTTATTGGCACCTAATGCAAGTGAAATAGTGATTACTGCCGGTAAGGCTTCGGGTATGGCTGCTACTGCTATCGATATAGCAGTAAGTAACATTTTTACAGGATTTTCACCGCTTAACAAACCGGTTCCATAAATAATCAAGCAAACAAAAACGATTATTAAGGATAGCTTCTTCCCGAAATCAGCTAACCTTTTTTGAAGTGGAGTTTTGGTTTCCTTTACTTCTAGTAATTGGGCAATCCGTCCAATTTCAGTTTGCATTCCGGTCGCAACAACTATCCCTTCTGCACGCCCTTTTACCACAATGGTTGATTTGTAAACCATGTTGCGGCAATCTCCCAAGGAAAGATTCTCTATTGAAAGCGATTCCGGAGTTTTCTCAATAGCCTTGGATTCACCCGTGAGGGTAGCTTCTTCAACCTTTAGATGATGCGTTTCGGTAAGGCGAATGTCTGCCGGAACCGACATTCCGGCTTCAAGCAGAACAATGTCGCCGGGTACTAGTTCAGTGGCAGGAACTTGACTGAGGTTTCCATTTCTGCGAACAGTAGCAAACGAAGTGGCCATTTTTCGTAGTGCCTCTATAGTTTTCTCGGCTCGGTATTCCTGAATAAATCCAATTATTGCATTGAGCAAAACGATGATTAATATGACTATTGCGTCCTTTAAGTCTCCAATATAAAAAGATACTATCGCAGCCAGCAACAGGATAATAATCATTACATCTTTAAACTGATTTAATATTAGAATTAGGGTCGTTTTTCTGTGTTTCCCTTTAAGCTCATTACTGCCGTATTGCTTTAACCGCTCCTCTACTTCTGAATGGTGTAAGCCTTGCTTGGTTGTTTTAAACAATTCAAGAGTAGCGGAAGGTGTTAGTAAATGAATTTTCATATTTTATTGTATTATTTCCTTTTTTCTTTTCTGCTTAATACCATAAAGAACTAAAACATAAACTAAAATTGCCGTTATGGAGGAAATAATTGTTGAACCAATAATCAAGATATAGCCTATCTGAGAAAAGTTTTCAATCCAGTTTTCAGGTTTGAACTTTACCTCTGTATTGGTAAGTATAGCACCCAATTGGTAACTGATTACTAAGAAAAAAGGAGAGGTTATTGGGTTGGAAATAAACGCAGCAGAAATTGCTACCGGTAAATTGAAACGAATCATTTTATACATTATCAAGGATAAAATGGTACTAAGGCCAAAAGTTGGAAACACTCCCCAAAAGGCTCCAATTGCTGCTCCTAATGCAATCTCTTTCGCACTGCCTCTTGCATAATAAACCTTTAGAAAATTTAAACGTATCCTCCTAAATACTTGGGTTAAAAAATTATTCTTTACGTTGAAATTCATTTGGAGAAAATTAATATAGGAATTTTTGTAGTAAAGGTTAGTTCAACTGATGTACTCGGTAGAAACAGCTTTTCAAAAATACTTTTATCTCTCTTTGTGAACATGATTAACAATTCAGGCTTGGACTTTTCAAGGTATTTTCCTGCTCTTTCTAAAAGCGAAAGTTCAAGATTGTTTTTCCGAATATTTAATTTGATATCTTTATACTCTTTGGAATTGAAAAGTTCAACATCTTTATCAAACTTTTCCTTATCGAATATTATCGATGAATAGTGCAGAACTTCAATTTGAGGCTGAATTTCTTTTGAAAAATTGATTACATAATCTAATTCCTTTTTGATATTTTCTAAGTCAGATAAGTAAGTAATGCGTTTAATAGGTTTTGCCCGGTAACGGCTTGGTATAACTAAAACCGGTATTTTGGAATGACTAATCAAGTAAGAGGTGTGTGTGCCCATTATTTTTCTAAGTAAACCAGCTCCTCTGGTTGCAATGCAGATTAAATCTATTTTATTTATTTCCGAAAAAGTCAGTATGCTGTCTTCAATAGAAACACCTTCCTCTACAACGAGCGTTATACTTTTAAAATCTGAATTATTTTGGCCAATTACTGAGTAAATGAATTTTTTCAATAGTATAGAAAGACGTTCTAATTCTTCCTTTTTGTATTGTTCGAACCCTGAGTTACTCCACATGGCCGGTTTATAAACATGAATGCTGTGAAAGAAAGTAACTTCAAGATCTTTAGTTTGTTTTGCTAAATTTTGTGCAAACCGGATGGCTCCTTTCGAATTAACAGAGAAATCAGTTGTAACAAGCAGTTTCATTGAAATGTGTTTAAAGGTTAAACAATCGTCCCAGTATGCCTTACGCTCAATTATCTTCAATAATTCAAAAAGCACTAGTGTTACCTGTCTCAAAATACTCTTGAGGCATGGAATGGGGCAGTACTCCTTTTGTTAACTCGATACTTCAGCCGTCTGTAGGATGGTTAGCATTCAGCTTTACCATCGTGTTGAATCGACCGAATGAGGTTATGCATCATTGGCTTTTGTTGATTCAAATATACCCAATTTCGAGGGCAATGAAAAATTAGTATAAAAGTCTGAAATATTGCAATTTTCTTCCTTCAGTACATTTTTCTAAGCATTTCAAGGTAATTACTATGACGTAAATTAATTTGGTAATTTTCTAATTCTATATACGAATATGCACTATCGTTTAAATAAAAACCTGTTTTTCAACTTTAGAGACCTAAGTTAGAGTAGCTCGTTAGCGAGATTTGCCAATTCGGAACGTTCCCCTTTTTCTAACGTAACGTGTGCAAATAGTGGTTGTCCCTTCAATCGTTCAATTAAGTAGGAGAGTCCGTTGGTTTGAGCGTCTAAGTAAGGGGTGTCGATTTGGTGAATATCGCCGGTGAAGATAATTTTAGTGCCTTCACCTGCCCTGCTGATGATGGTTTTTACTTCATGCGGAGTAAGGTTCTGAGCTTCGTCTACAATGAAACAGATATTAGCAAAGCTGCGTCCGCGGATATACGCCAGCGGAGTTATCACTAATTTCTCGCTTTGCAACAATTCTGTGATTTTCTGAAAATCCTTATCTCCTTCGTGGTATTGATTCTGAATAAACTTAAGGTTGTCAAATAGAGGCTCCATGTAGGGACTAATCTTAGAATTAATATCGCCGGGAAGAAAGCCGATGTCTTTGTTGGATAGCGGAACAATTGGCCTGGCGAGATAAATTTGTTTGTATTCTCGCCTTCTTTCCAAAGCACCGGCAAGGGCAACGAGGGTTTTGCCGGTACCAGCTACTCCCTGTAAGGTCACTAACCGGATTTGCTGATTCAGAACAGCGTCAAGTGCAAAGGTTTGCTCAGAGTTCCGAGGTCTGATGCCATAGGCGTTAGCTTTATCTACACGTACAAAGGCGTCGAGAAAAACGTCGTAGCGAGCCATAACCGAGTTACTGCCCTGCTTGAAAATGTAGTAGTGGTTCGGAATTTTGTCTTTGACCTTTACCGGTTCAGCAGGAATTCTGCCGGCGGCATATAGTTGGTCAATTTGGCTTTTCAGAGCTTTTTCAAAAATAGTAATGCCTTTGTAGAGGCTATCGAGGTCATGAATTCGCCCATGTTTATAATCTTCGGCTGCCAGATTTAGAGCTTTGGCTTTTAACCGGAGGTTAATGTCTTTAGAAACCAGAATAACTTGCCTGTCTGGGAAGTCTTCTTGTACACTAAGTGCCGTATTCAGAATCCGGTGGTCAGCTTTTTTATCTGCAAATATTTTTGTAGCATCTATACTCGGCTCATGTTCCATCAAAGCTACCTTGAGTTTCCCTCCATGGGTGCCAAGAGGAATCCAGTTACCCAAGGAAGATTCACCGGCGAGTTTATCGATGTACCTGATAAATTCTCTTGCTTCGAAATTGAGTGTGTCGTTTCCTTTTTTAAACTGATCCACTTCTTCAAGAACAGTAATCGGAATGATTACGTCGTGTTCATGGAAATTCTTAACTGCTTGATGGTCGTGAAGGATTACTGAAGTATCTAAGACAAAGATTTTTGTTGTAACCGAGTTCTTTTTGCGTACCGGCATAAGGTTATTACTGCTTAATGTTTTGGGTGAGTGCCTGATAAAGCTCTTCTAATTTGAAAGGCTTAGTGATAAAGTCGTTCATGCCGGCGTCTAATGCGGCCTGCCTAGTTTCGTAAAAAGCATCGGCGGTTAAAGCAATGATAGGAACCATGCGATTTATGGCAGGATTAACTCCCGAACGAATGCTTAAAGTGGTTTCATATCCATTCATAACCGGCATCTGTAAGTCCATCAAGACAATATCGAAATGTACGTTCATCAATTTTTCAAGTGCAATCTTTCCATTTTCTGCAAGTTCAGGAACGATTTCTAATTTTTTAAGCATCTGTTTGGCCAGTGCCTGGTTGATTTTATTGTCTTCAACCAAAAGTACTTTCAGGTTTTGGGTGAAAGTAATATCAAGCAATTCTTTGTTATAGGTTATCGACTGAGCTTCTTCTGAAATTAAAAAAGGAAGGATAAACGTAAAAGTGGAACCTGCGCCGGTCTCAGAGCGGACGAAAAGCCGACCATTTTGGAGTTCAACTAATTTCTTTGTTATCGCTAACCCCAAACCGGTTCCACCAAACTGTCGGTTATGGTCTTCATGAACTTGGCGAAAAGATTCGAATACCGATTGCAGTTTTTCCGCCGGAATACCTATGCCGGTATCCTCAATTTCAAACTTGAGGAATACTTGGTTTTCTATCGTCTCAGCTTTTTTAACACGCAAAGTAACCGAACCATTCAAGGTAAATTTCACTGCATTAGTAAGCAGGTTTATAAGGATTTGATTAAGACGAACAGGGTCGCCTTTCAAATGATTGGGAAGTTGATCTTCCTTTTCAAGTTTGATCTCAATGCTTTTTTCTTTTGCCCTAACCTGAATCATGTTGAAGGCATTATTCAGGATGTCGTCGAGAACGAAAGCATTTTGCGAAAAGGTGAATTTGCCCGATTCAATCTTAGAGAAATCCAAAATTTCGTTGATGATATCGAGAAGAAAATCGGCGGATTGCTTGATAGATAGCACATTTTCCCTGTACTGGAAGGGAAGGTCTTCACTTAGCAGTAATTCAGAAAAACCAATGATGGCGTTCATCGGAGTTCTGATTTCATGGCTCATGTTTGAAAGGAAAGAAGATTTAGCCCTGTCTGCATTTTCCGCTGCGTTTTTGGCCATGATTAATTCTTTCTCAATCAACTTGCGCTGACTGACATCCAGAAACGTTCCGATAATAGAAGTAAGTTGCCCATATCGGTTGAATATCGGCTTGGCTGTAACCTGCACATCCCGCAGTATCCCTGTTGTAAGTTGGAAGCGAATGTCGGTTTGTTGAACTTCCATGAGACGGGAAGCGGTGTCCATCAACTGTTCGAAAGCGATGAGGTCTTCGGGATAAATAAGTGATTTAAGTTGATTAATGTCAATGCTGGCATCAGGGCTAAGTCCAAGAATTCGATTAGTTTCATCGCTCCAGGAGAGCTTGTTGGTGAGTTGTTCAAACTCCCAACTGCCGTTATGTGAAATACGCTGCGCTTCTTGAAGACGCATTTCAGCTCTTTTTAAACTGTCACGCATCGAAATTAGGGCGTACCCTAAGTCATCATCTTCCGATAACGGGCGGTATTCCACATCAAAATTGCCCGACTCGATGCTCCCGGCAAACCGGGTAGTGCGCTCCAAAGAGTCTATCAATCGGTTCACTGATCGAAAAATGTCGGCAATCTCTGTTTCCTCTTCAACCTCTGGCAACCGTTCAAGGCGGCCATTGGAAAGGTTGAAAATGGAGTCCTTCAAACCTCTTACCGGCTCCGTTACAAGTCTTGAGAAGTACTTTACCACCAACAGAGATGCGGCAATGGCTGCAACAAGTACTGCCAGCAACAGGATGTCGATGCGGGTTCTGTCTTTGATGATGGTGTTTAACTTATGCAGACGTTGTTCATTAAGACGGACTTCAATGGCCTCAAGTAGCTTCAAAGTGCCGTCGGCAATAGGATAAATGCGGTTTTCCAACAAGTCCGAGGCTTTGAAAAGTTTTTCAGCATTGTCATAGGAGGCGAAATCAGTGAGTATTTCCATGATGACTTTCTGCTCTTCTATCATCTCTATTGTACCCTGAAACACAAATTCAACAGAATCTACCAGCGTTGGAGTCTCCCAATGCCGGGTTAACACCCTTATTTTACGCTGAAGCTCTGGAAAACTGCGTGCTTGAATGGATTTTAGTTCTACTTTATCTGTCTCATTGCTTCTGAGATATACCCAGTTTGTGCCATACATCCTGTTTTTGAGTAGTAATTGCTCCATTTCCCTCATGCTTTTAAGAGAAGGTTCCAATATTTCGTTTACATACTCGGAGCTGGCATCACTTTGATTCAATGTGAAATAAATAATCAGGCTCGTAGCTAAATTCAGCGCAACGATAATAGAAAGCGCCAGGGTAATCCGCTTATTGATACCGAAATACTTCAGATTAATCATAAACGCGCAAAACTTTTTGAAATACTGAATAAAAACTCCCTTCCGAAGCCTCTGAATGGAGAAACATATCCTCTAAAAGCCTGAATAGTGGTAAGTCGGGTGTTGAAAATGTCTTGAACTCCAAGGCTAAGTTGAACCCTGTGTTTATCCCACCGCTTCAATAGCATTAGCCCGCTGAGCCATTGAGCATCCACTTTAACAAGAGGCAATTCGGGGTTCTGACTAAATCGCTCTGACCAGAATTGCTGATTCAGTTGCAGATTCCATCCTTTTACTAATGTTACGCTAAGTCGAGCATTAACCCGATGAGCTGCAAAAGCAATGAAGTTTTGATTGTTTCCTACCAAACTGAAGGCTTCAATCTGATTTTCATGAGGCATGTTGAAAGCATAATTCAAAGACCATTTCCATTGCCGATGTACCCCGGTGTAATCAACTTCCAATCCTTTGGAGCCAGTTCTTGTTCCGTTGCGGTAAGTATCGATTCCGTCGATGGTTTGTTCGAAAAGCACAGGATTAAAAAGGTTGTTGAGGAACACATTCAAACTCACTCGATGGTTGCGATGCGTAAATCCGAACTCAGTTTCAAAAGTTTCAAGAAACTCCGGCACGGCATCAGGAGCAAGTTTCAGGTTGTAGAGCGAAGGAGTACGGTAAGCGTTTGAATAAAGCAGTTTCAAATGCCAATCGTTCCAAATCTTCGTATAAGCCACACGCGGAACGAAGAAGGAGCCGAATACGCTGTTGTAATCAAATCTTGCTCCTGCTGTTAATGTTCCAAAGTCGCTTTTATACATCGCCTGTCCGAATGAAGAAAGGTTATACAGACTGAATTGAGGTGCTCGTGTTGGATTAAAAGGGCTGCTCTGTCGATATTCCTGGTTGTCGTAGTAGCCTTCTAAACCGGCTGTAAGTTCTAATCGTTTAGGCGATTTGTAGCGTAAATAACTTCTGATTCCGGAACGGGTATTCCTTACATTGTCGAAGTATTCTGGAAAACTATCTTGAACCGTATTCCAAGGTCCTGCAATTTTCACAGTAGCCTGAGTGTTGAGTTCCAAATTTTCCCTCAGTTTCCAGGTATTATGGAGAATGAAATCCTGCATATTCTGGCTATAGGTAAGATTTCGATAGGAGGGATGCTGATAAAAATTGCCTAACCACTTAAGCTCCCACTTTTTCCATCCGACGGTTATTCCGGCGAGTAGCTCCTTTGGTCCTGCTGATTGGTTTAAGTCATATACTAAGGAGTCGTTACCATTGTCTCCGGCAAGGGCGATTTGGCCGGTTCCATAACGACCACTTGAAATACTTAAGCTTCCTTTAGCATGGAAGTCTCCTTTAACCAATGCCGCCTCAGTATTGATTCTTGTCTTTGTTAGCCCATGTTGATTGATTCCATTTTGAAGGCTAAAGCTTAGTGCTGGACTTTGAACGGCGTTGCGTGTTGTGATATTAACAACCGACAAAGCCGCATTTCCTCCATAAACTACAGAACCAGGGCCGCGGATGATTTCAATGCGTTCAATTATCTGCGCCGGATACCTGCCGGCTAACTGATATCCACCATAAGCAGTTTCCTGCAATTCGTGACCGTCTAATATTAAAAGCACTTTTCCTTCTTGCCCCCAAATTCCACGCGAACTGATGCTCAAGGCCATGTCCACATCTTGGGCGATGTCTAATCCCGGAATCCAGCGAAGTATATCAACAAGGTCAACCGCCTGCATCTGTTCGATGTCGCTTCGGGTAATAACCGAAACTATTCCCGGAGTTTCTCTCGCAGTTTGTTCAGATTGAGTAGCTATTGTTACTCTGACCTCCATCAATTGTTCTAAGGAAAGAAGGTCTAAAGAATCCGGTGTGCTTACTGTCTGTGCCCATAATCCCGTAGCAGGGAGCACAAGTCCAGTAAAAAACAGTTGGATAAATCGGTTCATCTTAATTGGAGATAATAGCCAGCCGTTTAAGTTCGTTGGCAACTTGAATGGATTTGCGTTGTAACCTGTTAATGTTTAACTCAAATCGAAGTCTATCGTCTTTGATAGTAAAATTGATATCAGCCCCTTGGCTTATACTTCCTGCGGTCTCACAGATTAAAACAATTGGGTCGTTTTGAATGGCTTTAGATAATACGGACAGTTGGTTCTGTTCTTTTTCGCCCAGAAAAACCAGTTTGCAACCCATCGCTTCTTGCTGGGAGGATATTTGTTGAACTTCCAGTGGGTGTTCTTCCAACTTCTTCCCCGCACATGCTTGAGTTAGCTCGGTGTACATGGTTTTGTTGCCCCAAACCCCAAGTACAAAAGGAGCTTTGGGGTTAGTTTTGGAAGTAGTTGGCCAGTTGAGATACTTTACAAAATGATAAACGAATCGGGCATGAACCGCATAGTTCAGATTCTCCTTACCTATTGACAGAATAAAGCTGCTCAAAGTAAAACACAGCAATATCAGCGAGAAAGGAGAAAAAAGGCAGTTTATAACCTTTTTGAAACAGGCAATCCCAGTCATTCTTTCGCATTAAATGTAAATAAAAACAGCCGGAAGATGTAACTTGACTGCACGTTTAAATACAATTATGCGCTATTTGATTCTGAATGAGGGGGAAAGCGAAACTAGGGTCAGCTTACTCCCTGAATCTGCAACGGCCATCTTCGGCACTTCGTTCTTCGGAATGGTAGAAAAAGGAGCAGGTCGTAAAGCCAGCCGCTCCGATGCGGATTACGAAGCAGCCGGTATTAAAGTGGTTACTAGGGAAGAAGGGTTAAAGAATGCGCAGTTAGTTCTTGGCATTCTTCCGCTTTCTGATGCCGATTTACAATTGCTTCCGGAAGGTGCTTCCGTTTGGGGGATGTATCAGCCACAATGGCATCCTGAAAGGCTAAAAGTGTTTGAAGAACGAAAACTCAATCTATATAGCTTAGACTGTATTCCCAGAATTTCTCGTGCCCAATCTATGGATGTGTTAAGCTCCATGGCCACTGCTTCCGGTTATCAGGCAGTGTTAGAAGCCGCCGCTGCTTTACCTCGCTTTTTCCCTATGCTTATGACCGCCGCCGGGACTATCGCTCCAGCTAAAGTGTTGGTTATCGGTGCAGGTGTAGCAGGTTTGCAAGCCATCGCTACTGCCAAACGCCTCGGAGCTGTTGTAGAAGCGTTCGATACAAGACCTTCTGTAAAAGAACAGGTGGAAAGCTTAGGAGGAAAGTTTGTAGAAGTTGAAGGGGCAAGGGAGGATAAAGCTGCCGGTGGTTATGCAGTAGAGCAAGATCCGGATTATCAGCGCAGGCAGGCTGAAGCAATTGCGAAAGCAGTAGCAAAGGTTGATGTTGTGATAACTACAGCCCAGATTCCTGGCCGTATAGCGCCTTTGCTTATTACTGAAGATATGGTTAAAGCGATGAAGCCCGGTGCTGTAATCGTAGATATGGCGGTTTCTACTGGCGGTAATTGTGCTTTAACTAAAACAGGGCGCCACGATGTAAACGGAATCACTATCATCGGAGATAGCTTTTTGCAACGTCAGAAAGCCGAAGATGCAAGCCGTATGTACGCCAAAAATCTTCAGAATCTGTTCAAACTTCTCGTAAAAGAAGGCGTTTTTCAGCCTGACTTCACCGACGAAATCGTTAAAGGCTGCTGTGTAGTTCGCGATGGAGTCAACAACCTCATTAAACACTGATCATGGATATACTCGCTTTTTTCTTTGAACACCGGCAAATGGTGTATCTCCTCCTGCTGATGATTTTTGTTGGAATCGAAGTCATTGGGAGAGTTCCAGCAGTTCTTCACACTCCTTTAATGTCTGGAGCCAATGCCATTCATGGGGTAGTAATCATCGGCGCCATCCTCGTGATGCTCCATACTCCCGATGATCAGTACCTCATTCTTGCACTTGGATGCCTTGCCGTTTTTTTAGGAACCCTCAATGTTGTGGGTGGGTTTGTGGTTACAGATCGCATGTTAGACATGTTTAAAAAGAAGAAATAATGCTATTGGAACTCATTTATCTGTTAGCCTCGATTTCGTTTATTGTCGGGCTGAAGATGTTATCCCATCCCGAAACTGCGCGGCGAGGGAACCAGATTGCTGCAATAGGAATGGGAATAGCCATTGTAGGAACACTTTTTCTGCCTTCGGTTCAAGGAGGTGAAGCTCCGAGCATGTTTAAACTATCATTAATCATCGGAACCATCGGGATTGGTTTACTCGCCGGCTGGCAAGCAGCTGTAAAAGTCAAGATGACGGCTATGCCTGAGTTAGTATCACTGTTCAATGGAATGGGAGGAGCTTGTGCAGCATTAATTGGAGTGGTAGAATATCCCCACTACGTTGGTCAGCCGCTTTCTCTTGCTGCCATTGCCGCCGGGTTGCTGATTGGCACGGTTTCATTTTCCGGCTCGGTCATCGCTTGGGCTAAGCTCAATGGAAAGCTTCCAAAGCCCATAGCGTTGCCATATTACAACATCGTCAATACCTTATTTCTGATCATTTCTGCCGGAATTGCAGTTGCCTTAATTTGGTCAGATACCTATCAACCAGCATTGTTGTATGCCCTTTTAGCAGCTTCGCTTGCTTATGGGGTGCTCTTTGTACTTCCCATCGGCGGCGCCGATATGCCAGTAGTTATTTCGCTCCTCAACTCATTTACCGGAGTTGCAGCAGCATTCGGAGGCTTGCTTTACGGGAACATGGTCATGCTTACCGGAGGTGTTTTAGTAGGCTCAGCCGGTACTTTGTTAACGGTGGTCATGTGTAAGGCGATGAATCGTCCGCTTTCCGGCGTTCTTTTCGGAAGTTTTGGCGGCTCTTCAACCGGTGTTGCCAGTGAGGTAACCGGAGCTATCAAGGAAATCAGCCTTAGCGATACTGCCGTTTTACTGAATTATTCCCAGAAAGTAGTGGTTGTGCCGGGCTACGGTTTAGCAGTTGCTCAAGCTCAGCATGTTTGCCATGAGATAGAGAAAGCCCTGTCTGACAAAGGAGTGGACGTACGTTATGGCATCCATCCTGTTGCAGGACGTATGCCCGGCCACATGAATGTTCTACTCGCAGAAGCGGATGTTGCGTATGAGAAGTTGATGGAAATGGAGGAAATTAATCCCTTGTTTCAACAAGTAGATGTAGTCTTAGTTATTGGGGCAAATGATGTGGTAAATCCTGCTGCTCACGACGATCCCACTAGCCCGATTTATGGTATGCCGATTCTAGAAGTCCAAGATGCCAAGCACGTTATCGTCATCAAGCGCGGTATGGCTGCGGGTTATGCCGGAATCGAAAACAGTTTGTTTTTCAAACCGAAAACATCCATGCTTTTTGGTGATGCTAAGAAGGTTCTTTCTTCTATTGCAGGAGAGCTTAAACAAATGAGTTGATGCAGCCAAGGCTGATTTTATTGCATGGTGCTTTAGGCTCATCAGAACAGCTTGAGCCTCTTACTAAACAGCTTTCAACCTGTTTTAATGTTGTAACACTCACTTTTTTCGGTCACGGTTATGCGCCTTTACCGGAAGGAGTTTGTTTTGGTATTGAAGCTTTTGAGCAACAGCTTGAAGAATTCCTCGAAATTGAAGCAACTCCTTCTATCGTAATGGGCTATAGCATGGGAGGATATGTGGCATTGCGGTTAGCCATACGTCGCCCGGAACTGTTTCACTATATCCTTACTCTTGGTACTAAATTAGACTGGAAGCCTGAAACGGCTCAGAAAGAGGCAGGTTATCTGAGATTAGATTTTCTTGCCGAGAAACAACCAGCATTTTTGGAACGATTAAAGGAATTACATAAGGCAAACTGGCCGGGAATCTTAACGGACACAGCGCAAATGATGATAGCTTTAGGCTCGCAAAACCTGCTTCCTCAGGCTTTAATGGCAAGTTTGGAGGTTAAAGCTACCTTAGCTGTTGGCGACAGAGACAAGATGGTGAGCATCGATGAGACACGGCTTTGGGCTTTATCAGCACCAGAAGCATCCTTGTTAGTCCTTCCTTTTACAGCACATCCGATAGAAAAAATTAGTCAAACTACTTACGAATTATTGTTGCTTTTACTTAATAAAGCCTGAATTTTCAAACTTAACGATTGTTTGTAGAAGTAATTTGAAGAAATCGTTAAGTAATTGCTTTCTTTGTGGTTGTTTGTAAAGGTTACCGGCATTACCACCATGATGAAACTGGATAAAAGGGAGATTATTCTCACACACAATAAGGTAGTTTTTGAACTATACCAGCATGAATTGGGATTCTTCGCTCTTCAGGGTTGGGTAGTTAAACAAGAGGAGGAGGGTAGTACCGATGAGGAAAGAAGGGTTACTAGCGTTAATGTTCGCGATTATTGCCGCGAGGTCGAAGACTACCAAATGAAAGTATTAAAAGTTCTTGACAAGCTTGAATCGTATCAGGTTTTCAAGAAGTTTAATACGTTTAAGAAAATTAATCGCCCTGATGCCTTTTTCGAATATTTATTAGACAATCAAAAAAATCATGATAAAAAGATAGCTACAGAAGTAAAAAGAATTATTGAAGAAGTAAGATTACTATTTGATGCCAATATTTACAATGCATTGCAATTGCTTTCTAAACAAAAGGAGAGAATTTATTTTCAAACTATTGCCGGATTTACTGAATCATCGAGTGTTGTTGTAAATAATACTCCCTTATCAATAAAGTATCATTTAGTTTCTGGTGATCCTGAAATTCAACTTTTTGCTCAATTCTATCTGGATAAAGAGAAAATATTTCCTTTTAAACATGAAAGCATCAATTTTCAGATAATAAAAAATAAAGTTCAGGTTGTTGTTCCAAAAGTAGTAACAAGAACAAGAGGCTCAGTTTTATTTAAAAATAATATTTATTTCTTTGAAACGGCAGAACAGGCTGGAAGCGAACCGGTTATGCCTTATGTTAATAATTCGTTTATGTATCAACCATTTATGACAAAAGATTTCCTGTCATTTAATGTTGATAATTTTAAACTTTACTTTGATAAGTTAATAGACGAAGCAATGGTCCATCGTCTTATCACGTTGGAAGGCTTTGAAGTAGTAGGTGAAAATTCGAAACCAAACCCAATCCTCCGTCTTTCCGACATTCTTGGAAGTGGATTATGTTTGTCTTTGTTATTCAAATATCCCGACAGAGAAGTATTTCATGGTGTAAGCCCTAAAACAGGAATTAAATATGAAATTGATAGCGATAGAAAAATAAAATTTAATCAATACTCCAGAGATTTTGAAATAGAAAACGTAGCAGTTCGATGGCTCACAGAACATGGGCTCGAATTATTTAGTGGAAGTTCTTTCCGGGTTCCCGGTCAGGAAAATCAATATTCTATTTTGGAATGGATGAACCTGAATGCTAAATCCCTCGAAGAAGCAGGTATTAATTTTGAATCAGGAAATAATCAACCTAATTATTATTTTATTCCTCCGCATCTTGATTTACAAATAGTGTATGAGGATGATTGGTTTGATATAAAAGCAAAAGTAAATATAGGTGAATTTCATATCGCATTTTCTGCTTTAAGACAAAACATCCTCAAAGGAATAAGAGAGTTTGTTTTGCCTGATGGCCGAATTGCAATTCTTCCTGATGTTTGGTTTAGCCAGCTAAAAGGAATTGCAACTTTTGCTGAAAGCGAGGAAGATGAAACCCTTAAATTGA
The DNA here is from genome assembly GCA_943373175.1 of Chitinophaga pinensis. Lineage (GTDB taxonomy): Bacteria > Bacteroidota > Bacteroidia > UBA7662 > JAIXUI01 > JAIXUI01. The sequence continues at coordinate 22,999 of CALSBM010000043.1, forward strand.
ATAAAATATTCTTCCCTGTAATTCAGGAACTCCAACAGAATAGTGCCGATAATTCAAGTAAAAAGGAAGAAAGTCCTTTGTCCATGCGACTAAAGGAAATGTTAGATTTTGAAAATCAGGAACAGGAAGTATTACTTTCACCTAATTTCAAAGCTTCCTTACGGGAATATCAGCAGAAAGGATTAGAATGGCTTTGGCGGTTGCGTCAACATAATTTTGGTGGTATTCTTGCCGATGATATGGGATTGGGTAAAACGGTGCAAACCCTTGCTCTTTTACAGAATGATGCAGATTCTAGGTTGACAGGTCAACGTATTCCCAGTATGCTGGTTGTTCCATCTTCATTAGTATTTAATTGGTATCATGAAATAAGAAAATTTGCTCCAGAATTAAGAGTGTTTATTTATTCCGGTCAGCAACGAGCAAAAAGCCCAATGCTTTTCCGGATGCACGATATTGTAATTACTACTTATGGTACAGTTCGGGTCGATTTAGAAATGCTTCGAAAAATAGAATTTAATTATGTAATTCTGGATGAAGGACAAAGCATCAAAAACCCTGATGCCGCCAATAGTAAAGCAGTAAAACAATTGCATTCTAAAAGACGGTTGGTATTAAGTGGAACGCCAATTGAAAATTCCTTGCTTGATTTATGGTCTATATTCCAATTTGCAATACCGGGTTTACTGGGTACTGAAAAGTATTTCAGAGAGAATTTTTCCAACTTAATAGAAAAAGGAGGTAATTCGGATGCAGCTTCCCGTTTGCATCGGTTAATTACTCCATTTATATTGAGAAGGACAAAGGAACAAGTGGCTAAAGATTTGCCTCCGAAAATTGAGCAAATTATGCCTACTTCTATGACCGATGAGCAGGAAGCTGAATATGAAAAGGTTAAAAGCAGTTTCCGTAATGAGATTATGCAATCCATTGAAACCATTGGCCTACAAAGAAGTCAGTTCCTTTTATTGCGCGGCCTTACTCAATTGCGGCAGATTGCTAATCACCCTAAATTAGTCAATCCCGATTATAGCGGCAGCTCTGGGAAATTTGAACAGGTTATGTCCATGATTCAAAGCGCGTTAGACGAAGGACATAAAATGTTGGTTTTTTCACAGTTTGTCCGTCACCTAAAATTAGTTAGAGACGCTCTTGATGCTAAAGGAATTACTTACGAATACCTTGATGGCAGTACCGACACAAAAAGTAGGAAGGAAAGAGTCAACCGATTTGAGAATACAGTAGAAACTAAAATATTTTTACTTTCACTTAAAGCCGGTGGCCTTGGGCTAAACCTAACTTCTGCCGATTATGTAGTACTCCTTGATCCATGGTGGAATCCTGCCGTTGAAGCTCAAGCTATCGACCGTTCTCACCGAATTGGACAAACTAAAACGGTTTTCTCCTATAAATTTATTACTGAAAAAACAGTCGAAGAAAAGATTCTAAAGCTCCAAGAAAGAAAGAAACGCCTATCACAAGAGTTAATTGGCAACGAAGAATCGCTGGTTAAAGCACTGGATGTTTCGGATGTATTGGAGTTATTGAGCTAAATTCGCGGCGTGAATCTGATCCGCCACATTCCCAACTTTCTAACCCTGCTCAACCTTGTTTCGGGATGTGTTGGGTTGCATTTTGTGAGCGAAAGGCAGCTTCAAGTTTCTGTCTATTGCATCCTTATCAGTGGACTTCTGGATTTTCTGGATGGTTTTGCTGCACGCGCATTAAAGGCGTATTCCCCGCTCGGAAAAGATTTGGACTCCTTAGCCGACGTTGTAAGTTTTGGAGTTTTACCAGGCATGATGATGCACCAACTTATTGCTCAAACCGGACAAGAATGGTTGGCTTTGTCTTGGTTAGCTTTTTTCTTTCCGGCAATGGCAGCGTTGCGCTTAGCTATTTTTAATAACGACCCGGAGCAACGCACCTACTTTAAGGGTCTTCCTTCACCTGCTGCTGCACTTTTTATTGCAGGTTTTGTTCAGGTTGTTCACAGTCTTCCTCCGGAACGCATTCACCTTGCTCATCCTTTTGTTTTGATTGCAATGGTGTTGCTCCCAGCGTTCCTGATGGTAAGCAATGTGAAATTTTTCTCCCTCAAATTTTCAGGCAAAGACTGGAACTCCATTCCGGAACGTACCTCTTGGCTCATCATTACTG
>CALSBM010000044.1:0-24988 GCA_943373175.1 Chitinophaga pinensis
CAAAAATGCCTGCATCGGCTTTAATACAAAGCTCGTAAAATTGGTTAGTGCAGTCTTATAGTAATCTGGATCCGACCTTTTAAAGAACCGGAACAGCAAACGAGCCAGAACGCGTGATAAAAAAGCGCGAAGTAAAAATGCGCCCAGAATAATTCCGAAAAACCACAGCCACTGCTCAACGGTGTTATTTAAGTACCGCCTACTCAACCATTGTTCCATAGTGATGGCCAAAAAGTTCATAAGCAAGCGTTATTCAATAAAACGGAAAATACGATCCCAGCGAATCTTGTTCAGGAAGCTGCCGTTGGTATTCCACGACATCCAAACAAAAACTGCTTTTCCAACGATATGGTCTTCAGGAACAAAACCCCAATACCGTGAGTCTAAGGAGTTATGGCGATTGTCGCCCATCATCCAGTAATAATTCATGGCAAACGTGTAGCTCGTGGCAGGCTTCCCATCGATTAGGATAGTATTCCCCTGCATTTCTACCTTATGTCCTTCATAAATGGAAATAATCCTTCTATAAATATCAATACTGTTTGTGTCTAATGCCACTGTCGCTCCTTTCTTTGGAATAATGATTGGGCCATAGTTGTCGATGTTCCAAGGATAATGACGGTTATAAGGAAAGATATCTTCCGTGTATTGCCCTTTCGGGTCAACCATAGGCTGAACCCCTTTAATATTACCGGCTTCTTTGATTGCTTCAGTATTTTCCTGGGTAAGGTTAAAGATGAAATCTCCTTGGTCATTCAGCATTCCTCCTTCGGTGATGTCCAACTTTTCCAGCAATTTTGGGCTGAATCCACTGCCATCAGTCTTTACTAAATATCGTCGTTGAGAACGTATAGGGAAATCTATTTTTTTACCATTAACAAATAGTACCTGATTTTTCAATTGAAGTGTGTCGCCTGCTATTCCTACACAGCGTTTAATGTAGTTTTCCCGTTTATCCACAGGTTTATCGTCTTCCATGGGGTAGTTAAACACCACCACATCGCCGCGCTCTACCTCTCCAAAACCCGGTAACCGGCGATAGCTCCACTGTGGCCATTCAGAATAAGACTTTGTTCCAATTAACGGCATTTTGTTGTGCACCAAAGGAAAGGCGAGCGGAGTCATTGGGGTGCGCGCACCGTAGCTCATCTTGCTTACAAAAAGAAAATCGCCCACCATCAAGGATTTTTCCATCGAAGGCGTTGGAATGGTATAGGCTTCGATGAAAAACATCCGGATAAGCGTTGCGGCAACGACTGCAAAAACCAGCGCATCAATCCATTCGCGGGTTTTTGATTTCTTGGTTTTGGAGGCGTTTTTAGTGCCGTTCTTTTTCCAAAATGCGAGCTTCATAGTGATTTATGTTGAAGGGTGATGCACCTTTTATCGGATGCTTGTTCCTATGCCGAAAAGATACACCAAATTTCCACCCCAGTGGGAAGTGGTAAGCATCAGGGCAAGGTTAATGATTTGTACGGTGCAGAATAGCGTTAACTCTGTTGATTTCCAGCGGTCGTTACGCAGGTACAACCAAATGAATAGTAACGCACCCAGAAAAAGCATAACGTAAGCGGCAGTTTCGTGTTGATTAACAGCTTGTTGTTCTAAGGTTGAAAGTTCGGTTAGTTTATCTTCTTCCCATGTGCCCGACAACATGGCCGGCAATATGCTGGCTGATGCGGCTGTTTGTCCAACTAACAGTACCGGCTTACTAATCAGTTTTTCGCTATATCGGTACAACCAGGCAATTATTGCCTGCAAAAGCACGAATGCAATTGGAAAATGTACCAAAGCCGGATGCAAGGGTTTCATACCGACCTTACTTGATTGTTAAAGTCCGAACTTGCTTAAATCTAAGCCTGGAATATTGGGAACTAAGCCTTCTGTGGCTTTTTTTGTTTCTTCTTTAGCCAGTTTACCAGCCTTAATCAAGGCTTCATTAACGGTGTTCACCAGCAGGTCTTCCAACTCTTCCTTGCGGTCTTTGGATAACAGTTCGTCATTTACACTGATTTCCCGGATATGCTTCTGGCCATTGGCTACCACCTTCACCATTCCATCTGCGCTCTCCACTTCTACCAGCATATCGTTCAACTTATGCTTAACGTCTTCAACCGCTTCTTTCAACCGGTTGACTTTATCCATCATTCCAAAAAGATCAAACATAACAGGGTATTAAAATCGGTGCAAAGAAACGAGAATTGAAGCTATTAATTACCCGAAGCCATCACGAAGTCCTTCCACATTTTCTTGTGTGGAAGCCCTACTTCCTCAAACAATACATCGTCGGTGTGGTAATTAAGTTTTAGGTAGAAGTTAACTGCCGCTAAACGTGCATGAAGTTCAACTCGTCTGGCTCCTTGGTTTGACAACCAGCGTTCCGAAAACTTTACCAGTTGTTGACCAATACCATGTCCCTGAAATTGGGGAGATACCGCCACCTGGCGCATCTTCCAAACTCCATCCTGAATCGGATAAAGCAATAAAACCGCACAAACCTTTTGATGGATTTCGCCAATCAAATGTACTTGCGTGTCTTCGGTGTTTAGTTCTCCTTGGCTGAACTTCAACCCCAAGGGCTTGCGCAACACTTCTTCTCTAAGCTTGATGCTTTCGCGTTGTAAATCAGTATTGAAAGCGACTTCTTTGAATTCAGGAACGATTACCTCCATGCTGCAAGTTAATGGGAAGTCATTTCCCATGCACCTGCTTCTATATTTGCGACATGGAACCGCTTATTGCTGCCTGTGTTGAAGCGTTTGCACGATATCCGGGCATTGGCAAAAAAACCGCACTTCGGCTTACATTGCACGTTCTAAGGCAACCGGCTGAGGAAGTCGAGCAGTTCCGCAAAGCACTATTCGATCTTCGCTCACGAATGAAATCCTGCAACCGTTGTCACAACCTTTGCGAATCGGAGTTTTGTAACCTTTGTACGGATCCTCGTCGCGATAACGAGCTTATTTGTGTTGTTGCAGACCTGCGTGATTTGTTAGCACTTGAAGCTGCCGGAATTTATCAGGGGCTATACCACTTGCTGGGTGGGTTAATAGCTCCAATGGAAGGAATTGGCCCAGATAAACTTCATATCCCTTCGCTAATAGAACGGGTGAAACATGAACAAATACGCGAAGTTATCTTTGCTCTTCCTGCAAACATGGAAGGCGATACTACGGCCTTCTATTTAGCACGCAAACTGGAGCCATTGGACATAAAAATCACAACCATCGCCAGAGGAATTTCGGTTGGGGGTGAATTGGAATATGCCGATGAGCTTACACTTGCTCGATCTCTGAGCCACAGAACGCCTTTTCAAAGCTGACGATGGTTTCTGTAGTCATTGTAAATTATAACGTCCGATACTTTCTTCAGCTTTGTCTGGAATCGGTATTTCGCCAATTCAACAATGACCATCAGCCTTTTCCTATTGAAGTAATTGTGGTGGACAACAACTCCCCCGATGAAAGTGTCCGTCATTTAAAACCGCTTTTTCCTCAAGTCATCTGGATAGAGAACAAGCAAAATGTGGGCTTTTCTAAAGCCAATAATCAAGGGTTCAAAATTGCAAAAGGCGATTTTATCTTAGTATTGAATCCCGATGTTGTGCTTCCAGAAGATAACTTACAACGTTCAGTAAGTTGGATGAAGGCTAATCCGGAACTTGGTGCTATCGGCATCCGAATGCTCGACGGTGCTGCTCAGTTTCTACCTGAATCGAAAAGAGGGTTACCAACTCCTGAAGCGGCTTTTTACAAGCTATTTGGCCTAAGCAAACTCTTTCCTTCCTCAAAACGTTTTGGAGCGTATCATCAAAGCTTTCTTTCAGAAAAGCACAATAATGAAACTGAGGTTCTTGCGGGGGCTTGGATGCTTATCAGGAAGAATGCTCTTAATCAGGTTCAGGGCTTTGATGAGCAGTATTTCATGTATGGCGAAGACATCGACCTGTCTTACCGTCTGAGATTTTTGGGATGGAAAATTGGATACTTTGCAGAAAGCAGAATCATTCATTTTAAAGGGGAAAGCACTCGCAAGGAGACATTTCGCTATGTAATGCTCTTTTATGGAGCGATGATTAAATTCTCCAAAACCCATTTCAGCAAGCAGCGTGCTTCCCTTTTTTCTTTTATCATACGGGTGGCGGTTCTTATGCGTGCTTCTGTGTCTGTTCTCGGCAGGTGGATGAATAAAATCTCCCTTCCAATTGCCGATTTTCTGCTGATTTTACTCGGTTTTTCTCAATTAAAGAACATCTGGATTCAATACATTAGAACCGACGAAGGGTTGAGTTTTCCACCTGAATACATGCAGCAGGTTGTTCCACTATATGCTTTGGTTTGGATTGCAGGTGCTTTTTTTGGAGGTGCTTACGACAAACCTTGGCGACCAATTACACATTTAAGAGGACTATTAGCAGGAACGTTGATTTTAGCCGTCATCTATGCGTTTCTTCCTTTGGATCTTCGCTATTCTCGCGGTCTGCTCCTGTTGGGAGCTGCCGGAGCTGCAGTTTCAACGGTTGGAATCAGGTTGCTAATCAACTTTTTGTCAACGGGTCAAATGCAGGATAAAGCACATTTACCTCGTCGCACGCTTGTAGTTGCAGACAGAAGTAATGCTGCCAGAATCTTATCCCTACTTCAAGAGGCGGAAGCCTCGAATCGCTACCTCGGTTACCTTGCACCGTCTCCTTCGCAAAATGATCCGTTCTGTCTGGGTTCGCCACAGCAGCTTAAGGAAGTTGTCCGTGCTTTTGAGGCTGATGAAATCATCTTTTCTGCCAATAGCTTTTCCTACAACGAGATCATCGCGATGATGGAAGAATGCAAAAGCCCCGGTCTTAGCTTTCGCTTTCACCCAACTACCGGAGATTATGTTCTCGGATCAGATTCAATCGATATGCCCGGCGATTTATATCTTCCTCTTTGGAACTTGAAGCTTAGCAGCCCGGAAGCCAAGCGAAACAAACGACTGAGCGATATCTTTTTCAGCTTAATAGTGCTTGTTTTGAGTCCTTTCCTCTTGTTCTTACCGAAGTTTAGGTCTTCTGATATTCCGAATTTGATTCAAGTGTTTTGGGGAAGCCAAACGTTGATTGGTTACGCTGGCTCTGGTTCAGGATTGCCTCCTTTGAAAAATGCGTGGATTTCCTGTCTTAACCACCCCGATTTAGATTTAAAGGCGAAAGACCGCGCAGATGTGCTTTATGCCAAAAATTATAGCCCTTTTTTAGACGCAGCTTTGTTGAGAAAGTATCTATTCCGCTGAGCTTGGTTGTCGTCAGATTTTACCTTATCTATTCCATTTAAACTAACGTAGAGTATGCTCATAAGAGCCTGTCCGAAACTCCCCATGAGGGATAAGCAAGCAACTAAACACTATTACATCCATCAATTAGGTTTTGAAGACATTGGGACAACAGATTATCCCGACTATCTGATGGTCAGCTATCAAGAAGTGGAGCTGCATTTCTTTCTTTATAAAGAGCTAAATCCACTCGAAAATTATGGACAGGTTTACATTCGTGTCAACAACATCAAAGAACATTACATGCACTGGCAAAGTAAGGGAGTTGCTATTCACCCCAATGGGGAGTTAACCCTTAAACCTTGGGGAGTTACGGAATTTTCCTTTTTAGATCCGGATCATAACTTGTTGACTTTCGGAGAATAGCTATTTGTTTTTTGCATGGAATAAATACACATTATCAGAAAACAAAAAAGGGCTGCCAATGGCAGCCCTTCTGAGGCAAAGAGCGGATTCGAACCGCTGTACAAGGTTTTGCAGACCTCTGCCTAGCCACTCGGCCACTTTGCCCTTGGGAGGGCAAAAGTAGGAACTACGACCGAAATGGACAAGCAGTGAGGTTATATTTAGAGAATAAGTTTCATCTCGGTACGGCGGTTCTTCGCACGACCGGCAGGAGTTGCGTTATTATCAATAGGTTGAGTGTCGCCAAATCCTTTCGCTTCAATACGGAAACGCTCAATTCCTTTACGAACTAACCAGTCTTTAACCACATAAGCACGTGCATTTGAAAGCTTCATATTGGCATCAGCATTTCCTACATTATCGGTATGTCCACCAATTGAGAAACGAGCTTCAGGATATTTTTTCATGAAAGCATGCAAGTCACTCAATACTTTGTTCGAAGCAGGCATCAGGGTAGCTTTTCCAGTTTCAAACTGAATGCTCTTGGCAGTCATGCTCAGCTTGTTCTCGATTTGCTTAACGATAGCAGAGGTAAAACTTGATTTTTTAGCCTCAGGACAGCCATTGTTAGCAACTGGTCCTGGCTGATCCGGACACTTATCGGTTTCATTCGCTACTCCATCATCATCGCGGTCATTGTTAGCAGTACGGCGGTTTTCACGAATACCCATCGTAAGGTAATGGTTGATGAGTTTGTCGTATTGCATCCCAAAAGTTTTGTACAAATCGGGATTCGCTTCAGCATAATATTTGGCATCAAAAGTTGCGCACGCTTGGCGTCCTTCTTTCATTCCGAAATCGAGGAAGTGAGTAATGGCTTTGGAATAATCATCACCAAACTGGCTTTTCAAATCATCGTAACGATTGAGGTAGTATTTCGCGTCAAAAACAGGAGAGCTGGCTCTTCCTTCTTTGATGCCATTTTCAGTCCAGTGTTTTAATGGATCAATACCGCTAGTGGCAACATCTAAATGTGTTTTCAGGTAGAAGTTGCGATCGAAAATGGGCGCAGTAGTGAATCTCTTGTCTAGCTTTTGAGCTACGGAAGCTAAGCCCGACAAAAGAAGAACGATTGTTAGAAATTTTTTCATAATTACTTGGTTGTCTTACGGTTTTCTTTTACACCAAACTTGAGGTAATGGTCAATTAAGGCAGAATAGTTTTTGCCAAACTTCTTGTAAAGGTCAGAATTCAAGTCGGCGTAAGCTTTAGGGTCGAAGTTTGGATGAGCCTGGCGGCCTTCTTTCATACCGAAAGCGATATAGTGGTCAATGGCTTTATCGTAAGCCAATTGTCCCCACTTGTCCGACAGGTCTTTGTTACTTGTTAAGTAGTACTTCACATCGAATACTGGAGAGCTAGCACGCCCTTCTTTGAATCCGGAAGTTTCCCAATGTTTCTCAGGAGCAACTCCTGCTGTGGCTACGTCCAAATGGGTTTTCAAGTAGTAGGCACGGTCAAAAATGGGTGACTTCAAATACTTCTTGTCAAACTTTTGAGCCGTGGCCGCGAAACCAAGCACTAAAAAAAGTGCTGCAAAAAGAGCTTTTCTCATATTTAGAGGTTTTTTGCAAAAATACTCGGGTACAGCGAGTATGGGTAAAATTTGTTTATTAATTATCGTTTTTCGTCTTTTTTCTGCCAAAATCTTGTCCTTCCAAACCAGTAACCCCCCCCGATACCATGAACTTCATCGCCTCAGAAGCAGGTAAATCAAGCGTTTTCAAAAGATGTTTTTCTACCAGAAATACGTGACCAGCAAATGCATAAGCCTGCGGAACATACACGGCGCAAAGCCCGGGCTCATTCAGGATTGTTAGGTCCTCTCTTGTAACAAATCCAGGGCGGTAAATCCCACTTTCGCTCGTTTTAATGATAACCGGTTGGTTAAACTTGCGCTTATCCCCTACGAAGGCTTCCAATAAATCTCGAATAGAGGTGTAGAGTATTTTAATTAAGGGAGCTCGGGTCAGGATTCGCTCAATTTCTTTTAACAGTGGCCCTACGATAAGCGAGCGTGCGAGAAATCCAAGAAAGGTGATGCTAGTGATGATGATCACAAACCCCAACCCCGGAATTTCTACTGGAACTAACTTATCAATGGCTGTTAGCCCCATAACTATTAAGTAAGCAGTTATACTTACCGGTAGCACCAGAAGCAAACCGTTGAAAAAGTATTGGAGTAGTCGGATACTTAGCTTTCTCATTTTAATAGTCTAAATCTACCTGTATTCTCACTGACTTATATCGAGCATCTAACTGAAGCTGTCCGATTAACTGTTTTAAAGTTCTTCTTACTGCCACCATATCGGTGTTTTCGCTGGAAAATTTGAGCAGTATTTCCCTTTGATACTCATTTCTGACTCTATTGATGTGTGGCACTCCCGGTCCTAAAACATTGGAAAAATGCTTTCGTAGCTCATTTGCCAAATGATTCGATGTTTCAATGATTTTCTTTTCATCCAGATAGCGTAAATGTAAAAAGATGAGCTTGGCGAAAGGTGGATATCCGAAGTCCCGCCTCGCAATCATTTCTTTCTGAAAAAATCCAACATAATCGTGTTTTGCAATGCTCTGGAAAAGCCAATGGGCTGGCCTGAAGGTTTGAAAGTAAACTTGGGCTATGTTGCCATCGGCTCGCCCGGCTCTTCCGGCAACTTGGCTCAGCAATTGAAAACTGCGCTCATGAGCCCAATACTCAGGAATGAAAATAGATTGATCAGCATTCAACACTCCAACTAATTGAAGCTTAGGGAAGTCCAAGCCTTTAGTGACCATTTGTGTACCCAACAAAATGTCAGTATTATGCTGTTCCATCTTTCGGATGATTTCGTAATACTGACGAGCACTTTTTGCAGAATCTGCATCTAAGCGGTCTATCCGGGCTTCCGGGAACAGGATTTTTAATTCCTCCTCAATTTTTTCTGTTCCAGTGCCATCGGTATGCATGGCGGTACTCCCGCAACTGTTGCACTGATTAACATTCCGGTCGGTATGAGCGCAATAATGACATCGGTATAGTTGATGGGTTTTATGATAAACCAACCCGATATCGCAGCGTGGACACATTCGAATACTTCCACAATCTTGACACACCAATTGATGCGCATAGCCACGCCGATTCAGGAAAACTAAGCTTTGACCTCCTTCTTTCAGCGTTTGTTCCATTGCTTTTACTAACGGTTCGCTAAATGAAGCGCGCATCAAGTTCTTGCTGTACTGGCTGCGCAAATCAACCATTTGAATGTGAGGCATTACGGCAACTCCGAACCGTTCTTCTAACTCAACGAGGGTTAATCGTCCCTCTTTGGCAGCAGCGTACTGTGCTACAGTTGGAGTTGCTGATCCAAGGATTAGTTTAGCTTGGTGTAGAGAGGCTAATTTTTCTGCAACTGTAACACCATGGTATTTTAAACTGCCTTCTTGTTGTTTGTAACTACTCTCGTGAGATTCATCAACAATCAGTAAGCTTAAATGAAAGAAAGGAAGAAACAAGGCAGAACGGGCTCCCAATACAATTCTACATTCGCCTCTTTGTACGCCCCACCAAACGCTTTGCCGTTCTCGTTCGGGCAAGCGGGAATGATAAACGCCTAAACTATCGCCAAACCAAGCTCTTAGACGATGCACTAACTGGGTGGTTATGGCAATTTCCGGCAACAACAACAAAACACATCCTTTATCAGAGGCCTGTAAGTAATGGTTGGCCAGTAATGCATAGAGTTGAGTCTTGCCACTGCCGGTAACTCCTCGGAATAGCATCGGCTTCCAAGGGTCATCGTTTTTTAGTAATGCTTGATAAGCGGTTTCCTGAGCAAGGCTAAGTTGTATAGGGGTAAGTAATCCTTTGTAGGATTGAAACTGGCTTGCTGATTTTTCTTCTGTCTCTTGTAATATTCCTTTTTTTACGAGGGCTTGAATAGTTGTTGAGTCGGCCTCAGCATGTTTTAGAAAATCTGCTTTTCCGATCTTTAACTGCTGGCCTGCAAGCATGAAGAATAACAGCAACTGGTTGTTTTGCTTCGGCGCCTTTTTCTCAAGCTTATCCATCAGTTGATGGAGCAATGCTTCATTGGCCGTATAATCGGGGCTAAGGGTCAGAAATGTGGCTTCGGTGTAGCGCTTTGCTTTATTGGTTATGCGTTCATCAGTTCCCAAGTAGCCATCTTCTATAAGCTGAAGGGCTTTTTTCAATATGGAAGTCTCGGGAAATTTCTTCTCTAAATCTTGAAGAGTGACTGATTTTTTGGTGCCAATCCAATCTAACATCAGCTTTTCGTCTACGCTACAGTTGTTATCAGCACTTTTCAGAATAACTAAGGTGCTTTCGCTTTCTAACCTTACGGAAGAAGGAATGACATGATTAAGCACATCGCCGGTCCAGCATAAATAATAAGCACTTAACCAAGACCAGAGTTTTATAGAATGCTGAGAGAAAATAGGCTCCTGGTCAAGGATTTCTTCAACTTCTTTCAAAGAAGCATAATCAGGCTTATTGTCGTGTGTTCTTACTACTACTGCAGTAAATCGACGTTTGTTGCCAAAGGAAACTATAACACGTTGACCAGGATGTACCCTGCCGGCTAAAGCATCAGGAATTAAATAAGTAAAAACCTGTATGGCAATATGTCTTGGAATCAGAACATCAGCAAACTTGGGCGGCACCATGCTCCAAAGTTAACGTCCGCTGGCTCGTTCCACTAAGTGCTGGTCGTGTCGAATTTGGTATCCTCCTGCTGCTAAGCTGGCATCTACCAAAGGCTGATTCTCAGGATTGATGTAGTAAATAAAGCCATAGTTTTCATGCAATCGCATCTCTCCCATTTCGTCGAAAAGCTCTTCTGGTATCCAGCTTACCATTTCTTGAGCAGGTATAGGAAGGTAATCGCCTTCCTCAAATCCCGGAATAACTTCTGTTGTAAATGGGTCTTCTGGATGAGGCAGGTATAAATCGGTTACATAAGACCTTAAATCTTCTCCCATTTTATAGGGTAGGTACAAGGCTTCATGTCCCAGTTCTTCCAAAATATCCAGCATAAGCTGGTCAAAATTATCTTCTCCTGCTATTCGAATAAAGTCTGCCCAAGTTTCCGAATTTTTAATGGCATCCCAAATCATTGCAAGCCGTTCAGCCTCATTTTCAGGGATGTAAACCAGGCTTTTATCAACAATTCCCCAAATCAAGACAGCCATATAAGTGATATTAGAGTTAAAATTTTTTGGAGTCGATTCTCTTTATATCTTTGAAATTCGTCAAAATCAGCCATGAAACGCACTTTTTTTGTATTATTTTATCTGCTACTGAGCGTTGTTTTTGTTATACCAGCAAGCGCGACAGTTAGAAATTTGAACACAAATATCGCATATCCGGATTTACAGGCAGCATTAAATGCATTACCGAACTCCTTAACTTCTTCTGTAATTCTCGAAGCACAGGATACCACTACATATTTTGTTAATCCTAATGTTGGACTGGTTGTTCCAACCTTTGTTTCTAATGGATTTACGTTAACAATCAGAGCAGCAGCCGGACTTCGACCCAAAATTGATGGTGCAGGAGGAAACATTGCTTTAACCATTGCCAACGGAGAAAACATTCTTTTTGAAGGGTTTGAGATAACCAACATTTCCAAAACGGACATTGCTGGTGCACTTATTCGAATCAACAACAACAGCCGAAACATCACTTTCCGAAATGTTGTTTTCCGAAGTGGCTATACTGCCGCTCGGGTTACTTTAATCGACGACAGAATTACGTTCGAAAACTGTCAGTTTTACGACCTTTTATACGGAGCGGTTAGGGCAGATAACGTTACAAATCTTACGATAAGAGGATGTATCATGAACCTCTATCAGCCGGATAGTACATCAGCCGGTGCTTGCAGAATTGTAGGGGTGAGGGGTTTTATTTTTGAGGATAACGAAGTTACCGATGTGTGGAACTCAACGGAAATGCTCAGCATGATTCTGGTGGACAGCGTTTATATCAGAAGAAATACCTTCAAAAACAGCACAGGTTCAGGAATTTACCTTAGAGGTGTTGAAAGTGCCACCGGTAGTCCTATGCAGCAATGCTTGAATATTAACGTCTCTGAAAACCTCTTTCATAACCTTGGCGTCAGTGGTATCAACTTCTCAACAGTTAAAGATGTGTTTATAAGAAACAACACCTTTATTCTTGATTCAGACGCCAGTGGCATTTTCGTGTTTAAAGAATCTGATAATATCCAGTATCATAACAACATATTCCATGACCGATACACCGGGTCTATTTCTCCAAGAGCTGCAGTTGATATTAGAACGCTTCTGAATCTCCCACCTACCTATATCCAGGACGATTTTAATTTATACGATTTAAGCCCTTCACGCTTAATTCATCATGAAGAGTTTCCTGGCACTGTTGCTAATTATATTAGTTTAAATATCCTTCGTGCAGTTAGAACCTTTCGCGCCGCAAGTTCTAAAGACACTTTGGTGCTCTTTAATGCTGGAGCGCTCCCATCTGAGCCATTTTTTATGGTGCAAGGCTTTTCTCAAGCAGTAAATGCAGGAGGATGGCAATTCAGTGATATCCTGGATCGTCGTGGTTTCGTAAAGCAACTTGCTCAAACCGATATAGGGTGCTATACCCGTCAGGCCATTCCTAATGCTGCGACTGCTCCTCCTTCAGCTCAATTCGGAGCTGTAGGCTCAACCATGGCAACAGTAGGTTCGAGGGTAACTACGGTTACATTAAGAGATTCTTCTACTCAATTGGTTGTCAGTCGTTTCTGGACCGTTGATCCTCCATTCTTTCAATTCGTAAATAACACGAACCAGCATTCCATTGAACCGGAAATTGAGTTTACTCAAGAAGGGCTTTACACCATAAAGTTGGTAGTTTACAATGGAGCCGGCTCTGATACACTTGTTCGAACAAATTACATCGATGTACGTTTAGGATACTGCTTTTCAAATCCTATTTTATCCAATGGGTTTAAAATGGACTCTATAATTATTGGCAATACCGCATATGGTAAAGCACCTGCTGTTTGTGCTGGTTTCACCGACCGTTCAGGTGATACGATTAGCGTTGCTCGTGCTGTTCCTTTTTCCTTCCGTGTTAAGCCTGGTAACTGCATCACTTTTACTGGGCCATCAAAAATTTTAGTATTGGCAGACCTTAATAATGATGGATTTCTTAATGCCACTACTGAAGCGTTAGTGATAGACAGTTTCGTGAATGCTAATGCCAGAAGCTGGAACATAGTCTTGCCAAATCTCACCCCTCAGGGTGCTATGAGAATGCGAATTATACTTTTCAATGCCAATTCGGTTCAATTCGTACAACCTTGCGGAACTTATTCAGATGGGGAAACCTTTGATGTCACGCTAAATGTTACCAATCCAACCGCAGCCGTTTTACTTCCTTTAGCGTCTCGCTGTATTCAATCTAACCCTATTTTATTGGAAAATGGATACCCTGAAGGAGGAAACTACTCCGGACCAGGGGTTGCTGGCCAACAGTTTAATCCTCAGGTTGCCGGTTCAGGCACTCACACCATTCAATACACGGTTACTTATAATGCTCAGGTCTGGACTACTACTACTACGGTTACGATATATCAGCAACCACAAGTGAATCTGGCGGCCATCGGCCCATTTTGCAGCCGAGATGCTACCATTGCTTTAAACCAAGGTACTCCTGTCGGAGGAAGCTACTTTATCAACGGCGTTCCTGCTTCCACATTTGCACCCACAGCGGGAATAGGTCAGTTTCAAGTAACTTATTTATACAACGATGCTAACGGTTGTTCCGGTGGCGACACTGCCATTGTTTCAGTAAGAAGTTCTCCAACTGCCTTGATTCAAACAATCCAGCCTGTTTGTCAAAGCGTACAACCTTTTCAAGTAAGCGGCTTTCCTTCAGGCGGCACCTTCTCAGGTACTGGAATCAACGTTTTTGGAACGTTTAATCCCGCCACTTCAGGAGCAGGCACTTTCCCAATCGCTTACCAGGTAACCAACCAGTTCGGATGTTCAGATACTGCTGATGCAACCGTTACCATTCACCCTATTCCGGTTGTGTCACTCAACATTCCTGCCCCTGTTTGTGCAGACCAGATGGTGGTAAACATGACAGGCGGAAGCCCTGCCGGTGGTGCATACCAATATAATGGTGGTACTATATCTAATTTTAATGCATCAGCAGTTGGGCCAGGAAACTATACCATTGTTTATCGCTTTACCAACAATTTTGGTTGCCAGGGACAGGCTTCTGATACATTAATAGTAGTTCCATTGCCCATAGTTAATCTTGTTCTACCAGATACGGTTTGTAAGAGCGGAGCTGCGTTTACCCTTGCTAGTGGAAATCCAACAGGAGGTGCTTACAGCGGTTTCGGTGTAACTGGAAACCAGTTTAATCCGGCTAATGTTTCTGTTGGAAATTCCGTAGTATTCTATCAGTTCACTAATTCTCTGGGTTGTACTAACATAGCTCGCGACACTATTTACATTGCTCCGGCACCTCAATTGAGCCACCAGCCACTCGCTCCTTTCTGCATTCGTTCTAATAGCATCGTGTTAACTGGCGGAAGTCCGGTTGGCGGCACCTATTCGGGCACAGCAGTTTCGGGAAATTCCTTTAACCCATCGCTCGCAGGTGTAGGAAATCATGCCTTGACCTATCAATACACTAATTCCAATGGATGTATTGGCACTTTAGCTGTCGGTGTGTTTGTCTCTGACACTCCTCAGATAACTTGGCCAAATTATTCGCCCGTTTGCGCTAGTGCTGCCCCCATTAACCTCAATCAAGCGCAACCATCCGGGGGCTCATATACGGTCAACAACACACCTGTAACGCAGTTCAATCCTGCATTGTATGGTGCGGGAACCCACATCATCCGCTATACTACTTCATCAATCCCAGGTTGTACAGGAAGTGCTCAAAAAGTTATTCAGGTTTTAAATGTGCCTCCAACTCCAACCATTACCAGAACGAGCGACAGTCTCATCAGTTCTGCCAATTCTGGGAATCAATGGGTACTAAATGGGCTCAATATTCCAGGAGCTACAGATCGAATTTTTGAACCTTTCAACCAAGGACTTTATACAGTGAAAGTTAATGGAGGTGGTTGTTTTTCATTGCCTTCCGCCATTTACTCCTTCTTTTTCACTGGTCAAGCTAACATAAATGTTCGCCCGGTTAAAGTTTGGCCTATCCCAACAATCGGCACATTGCATTTGGATTGGCCATTACTTTCAGGAACCTTTCAATTGTTTGACCTTAAAGGACGTATGCTAAAAAGTGGAGTGCTTACAGACGGAATTAATCATCTGAACTTGGAGGGAATGCCAAACGGAATCTATAACCTTATTCTAGGTAACGGAACTTCATTTGAAAACGTCAAAGTACAAGTATTACGCTAATTTCATCCGCAGTCTGTATTTGCAATAAGGCGTTCAAATCCGTTTCTTTGGGGTCCAATCACCACAGCATGAACAGATTGTTCGCCTTTCTCCTTGCCTTTCTCGGTGTTTTCTCTGCTCTTGGGCAGAAAACAGAGATTGGAGGCAGTTTCCTTACCAGTCATTACTATGGCAGCTTGTCACAGAAGTTTTCAGACCGTAAGGATTTTGGTGATTACTTAAGCCATCGCTTGGATTTGATGCGCTTCGGTGCTGGAATTCATATCCGATATAATTTCGCTGATTATTGGGCAGTTAGGGCAGAGTTAAATTACGGTCGCTTGGCAGGTGCAGACTCTCTTGCTGTCGATGATCCTCTTAAAACCCGTAGAAACCTAAGTTTTCGAAATGATATCATAGAACTTGCTGGGCTTATTGAGTACAACTTTGCTGACTTTGGTTGGAGTATCCATAAGCGTACTTTTACGCCTTATGTCTTTACTGGAATTAGCTTATTCCGGCACAATCCTCAAGCATTTTATAACAATGAATGGGTGGACTTACAACCTTTAGGAACTGAAGGCCAGGATATGTTTCAATACCGCGATAAGGTAGGTTACGACTTGTTTCAATTTGCAATTCCAATAGGTTTAGGGATGCGATGGGCACTAAACAGCCACTGGAGATTAGGTATAGAAGCCGGCTGGAGGTTTACTTTCACGCAGTATCTCGACGATGTTGGAGGCACTTACGCCGATCGCGATCTTCTCCTAAGATCCAAAGGTCCATTAGCTGCTGCCCTTTCTGATCGCTCAATAGAGCTTAATCCTTTAGATCCCGGTTACGCTGAAGGAAATGATAGGGCGTTAAGCTCTACTAACGATGGCTTTGCATTTGTCGGGATTCAACTCAGTTATGTAATCTGGAAAATACGTTGTCCAAGTTTCTGACGTTCTTCGCCTTAATAACCATGCGTAAACTTTGCATCATCTTACTGTTTCTGCCTTTATCCCTACTAGCGCAGAAATGGGAAATTGGTTTCGGAGGAGGTCACTCCCTCTATTTGGGAGATTTGAATCAGACTATTTTCTCTGAAAAGAATGGCCTTTCTCTCAACGTTGGAGGAAAGTATAACTTCAATCCGCACTTCGGCCTTCGCTTCGATCTTTTGAACCATCAAATAGCAGGCGCCGATTCGCTTAGCACTTCCGATGCCGAGCGTATGATGAGAAACCTTAGCTTTCAGTCCACGATTTATGAGGCTTCTCTGCTTTTCGAAATAAACTTCTTCCGCTTTGTTCCTGGAAACGATGACGACCGATTTACTCCATACATCAACGGAGGACTGTCGTTATTCAACTTCAATCCAAAAGCCCGCTTCAACGGTGCATTAATCGAACTTCAACCCCTTGGCACCGAAGGTCAAACTATTGATCCTCAATCGAGGGAAGACAGACGATACAGCAGAGTCTCCTTTGCTATTCCTGTAGCCTTTGGATTCAAGTGGAATTTTACCGGACAACATAGTCTGGCACTCGAAGCAGGAATGCGTTTCGCCTTTACGGATTATATCGATGATGTTAGCGGCTCCTATGCGGACAATAGCATTATCCGCCTTGCAAATGGAGCTACTGCAGCTCAACTTGCTGACAGAAGCCAGGAACTTGGATTGCCGTTAAATGATCCAGGCAAATTGAGAGGCAATCCCGGCTTTAACGATGTTTTTGGCTTCCTTGGGCTGCGTTATACTTACACCTTCAATAGGGGTACTTGCCCTGCTTTTCGCTAAGCCAAAATATGAGTCTAAAGGAGAAGATTAACTTAGAAAAGCTGCCCTATCACATTGCGGTAATCATGGATGGCAATGGCCGATGGGCGTACATGCACGGCCAGGATCGGGTTTTTGGGCATTCAAACGGTGTTCAAGCAGTCCGTGATACAGCCGAAGCCTGTGCAGAGCTGGGAGTTAAATTTCTTACGCTTTATACTTTTTCAACTGAAAACTGGAACAGGCCTCAATCTGAAGTCAATGCATTAATGTCATTGTTGGTGTCAACGATCAGAAGCGAAACCGAAACGTTGATGAAAAATAAAATCAGGTTGGAAGCCATAGGCGATTTGGAATCTTTGCCCGAATCGTGTAGAGCTGAACTTGCTGAAGCTATGAAGATTACTGCCGGAAACGACAGAATGCAACTGACTCTCGCACTTAGCTATTCTTCAAGATGGGAAATTCTTCGGGCTGTTAAGACAATTGTTGAAGATGTACAACAACAAAAACTAGCTCCGGAAGCAATAAATGAAGATTGTTTTGGCAGCTATCTTACTACTACTTCAATCCCAGATCCTGAATTAATGATTAGAACTTCAGGTGAACATAGAGTAAGCAACTTTCTCCTTTGGCAAATTGCGTACACCGAGTTCCATTTTACTGAGAAACTCTGGCCAGAATTCAACAAAGAGGACTTATATCTCGCAATCCTAGATTATCAAAAGCGTGAGCGCCGTTATGGGCTCACCAGTGACCAATTGAAAAGCCCTAATGCGTAATTTTTTTCTGCTGGCAGGCCTCCTATTCTTGTCAGTCTTTAACTCCTTGGGGCAAGTTAGCCTGGAAACTTTTAAGCCGGATTACAAAAATCCCAAGGAATACACCATAGCTGCTGTGAAAGTGACCGGCACCCGTTTTCTTGATAAGGATGTTTTAGTCATGATTTCTGGTCTTAAAGTAGGAGAGACCATTAGTGTTCCCGGTGAAAAGCTGTCTAAGGCCATTCAGAATCTTTGGAAACAAAATCTTTTTGGCGATGTCCAAATTTTGGTAGATAAAGTTGAAGACAAGAACATTTTCCTAACTATTCAGCTTACAGAACGACCACGGCTTTCTAATTATGCGTATTCAAAAAGCTTGGGTAAAGGAGATGTGGACAACATCAACGACAAGCTCAAACAGAACAAGGGCAGAATAGTTACAGCCGACTTACTAATGACTGCTGAAAATGTTGCTCGCGATTACTACTTAGATAAAGGATATTGGAATGTCAAAGTAGAGGTAACGGAAGTAAAAGATACCAACCAAACAAATTCCGTAATCGTGAAACTGGCAGTTGATCCTGGCAAAAAAGTTAGGGTGGGCGAAATTGTTTTCGAAGGAAACAAAGCACTTTCAGACAAACAGCTTAAAAAAGCTATGGATGAAATCAAAGAAAAGAAATGGTGGAATATTTTTCGTAGTGGAAAGTTCTATGCATCTAAGTTCGAAGAAGATAAAAGACTTATTGAAAAACGCTACCTCGACGAAGGGTATCGGGATGCACGAGTAACTTGGGATACTGTTTTCAAAAAATCCGATAGTCGTTTTAAAATCGCAATCAGAGTAAACGAAGGACAACAGTACCATTTTCGGCATATCACCTTTAGTGGAAACACCGTTCATCCGGATTCTGTGTTGTCTAAAATTATCGGAATAAAAAAAGGAGAGGTATATAATCAGGCTAACCTCGATTCTAGGCTTTACATGGATCAATCGGGAAGGGATATTAGTTCTCTGTACATGGACGACGGATATCTTTTCTTTCAAGTGAATCCAACAGAAGTAAAGGTTGAAAAGGATTCCATTGACATTGAGATTCGGCTTACTGAAGGTCAGCAGGCCACCATCAATCGAATCATTATCAGTGGTAATGACAAGACCAACGACCATGTAATTCTCAGAGAGCTTAGAACTCGCCCCGGGCAGAAATTTAGCCGTGCTGATATCATCCGAACTAACCGGGAACTTGCTCAGTTGGGTTACTTCGACCCCGAACAAATTGGAATTAATCCGATTCCTAATCCACAAGATGGAACTGTGGATATTGAATATAAAGTAGTAGAACGTTCCAACGACCAAATCGAACTCTCCGGAGGCTGGGGAGCCAACCAGATTGTTGGTTCTTTAGGGTTGGTGCTAAACAATTTTTCCACTAGAAATGCCTCCAAATGGAGAAACTGGAAGCCTCTTCCTTCTGGAGATGGACAAAGGCTGAGTTTCCGTATTCAGAGTAATGGGCGCTTTTTCCAATCTTATAATGTCTCATTTACTGAGCCATGGTTGGGTGGAAAAAAACCCAATGCGCTAACAGTATCCGCTTATACCTCCATCCAAAACTTATCGCCACTCGGTAGCAGTATTCCTTCCGGAATTAATGTTACAGGTGTCTCAGTGAGCTTGGGAAAACGGTTGAAAAAGCCAGACGACTTTTTCACACTTATTCACTCATTGAACTACCAGCAATTTGCAGTTACTAACAACAATTCATTAGGGCTCTTCTCGAATGGCATCGCTAACAGCTTTTTCTTCAAAGAAACATTGTCCCGAAACTCCATCGACCAGCCTATCTATCCAAGATCTGGGGCTAACGTTTCTTTAACGGCTCAATTTACCCCTCCTTGGTCACTGTTCAATGATTTCAATTATAAAACACTCGATGCAGTTAACCGGTATCGTTGGATAGAATATCATAAATGGCGTTTTGATGGCAACTGGTACACCCGATTACTTGGTGATTTAGTATTGAATACTCGTATTCAATACGGGTTTTTAGGTTCTTACAATCAGGACTATGGCCAAGTGCCTTTCGGACGCTATTATGTAGGGGGAGACGGTATTCAAGGATTTGTTCTCGATGACCGTGAACTTATTGGACTGAGAGGATACAATAATAACTCCCTAACACCTCGTGGAGCATCCGGAAATTATCTTGGTGGCTCTGTATTCCAGA
The DNA here is from genome assembly GCA_943373175.1 of Chitinophaga pinensis. GTDB lineage: Bacteria > Bacteroidota > Bacteroidia > UBA7662 > JAIXUI01 > JAIXUI01. Next base: position 19,869 of record CALSBM010000044.1, read on the forward strand.
AATACACCATGGAGTTGCGCTATCCAATCTCCCTTAACCCTTCTGCTACTATTTATGTATTAGGTTTCCTCGAAGGGGGAAATTCTTTTCTGAATACCCGTCAGTTTGATCCATTCAGGAACTATCGTTCAGCAGGTGGTGGTATCCGTATTTTCCTACCGATGTTCGGCTTGTTAGGCCTCGACTGGGGCTATGGCTTCGATGTAGTTCCGGGCCTTCCAAACGTTAACCGAGGGCAAATCCATATTTCAATTGGCCAACAATTCTGATGACTACTTTCAGTTTTTCACATAAACGCAACTACTTGGTTTTTGGCACGGTTTTCACCGTGCTCATGCTGTTCAACAGCGGGCAGGCGCAAGCACAGCGGTTTGCCTGGATTGACACTGAATATATCCTTAGCCAAATGCCAGAGTTTGCCGCTGCTCAAAAGCAAGTTGAAACCCTTTCTTCCCAATGGGCGAAAGAAATAGAAGATCGCCAAAAAGAAATTGATGGGTTATACCGCAACCTTGCTGCCGAACAGGCTTTGCTAACCGATGAAATGCGTACTCAACGTGAATCGGAAATCCGAAAAAAAGAAGCAGAACTTGCAGACTTTCAAAAGAGAAAATTTGGGTTTGAAGGAGAAGTTTTTACCAAAAAGAAAGACTTACTAAAACCTATTCAGGATAAAGTCTTTGACGCAGTACAAAAGCTTGCCCGTGAAAAAGGCTACGATGTCATCTTTGATAAATCCGGTGCAGTTACCATGCTTTATTCTAACCCCAAAATAGATAAAAGTGATGAGGTTATTGAACTGATGGGAATCGCTAAGAAAGCCAAAGAACCCAACAAGAAGTGACCAACCCCTATATTTGAAACCAACTTAATGTCCATGATTAAAAAAATCGCCCTCCTCGCCCTGTTGTTTGCGGCCTTTTCAGGTAGCCTCATGGCACAAACCCGCTTCGGCCATATCAACTCTTCAGAGGTGGTAGGCATGATGTCTGATACTAAAAAAGCGGACGAAGACTTGAAGAAATTTACCTCTGATCTTCAGACCCAGCTTAAGGCTTTGGTAGAAGAACTTCAGAATAAATACCAAGATTATCAAGCCAAGAAAGCCACGTTAGCTGATGCAGTTAAGGAAATAAGAGAAAAAGAAATTCAAGACTTGCAGCAGAGAATTGATGATTTCCAACAAAGTGCTCAACAAAACATCGGTAAGAAAAAAGAAGAACTCTATTCGCCTATCTTCAAAAAGGTAGAAAAGGCTATCAAAGAAGTAGCTGCAGAAGGAAAGTACAGCTACATTTTAGATAGTAGCACAGGAACTGTTCTTTATGCTCAGGATAGCGATAACATTCTTGAATTGGTGAAGAAAAAACTGAACCTCACCGGAATGCCAACTACTCCCGCTGACGATAAACCCAGAATGCCTAAAAAATAGTCTTAACAAAAAACCGCCGAAAGGCGGTTTTTTTTGGCCGCTTCTTCTGACCTTCACATTATGGCCGACTCTCGCCCTATTGGCATTTTCGATTCCGGCATCGGAGGACTTACCGTTGCTTCCGCCATCATGAAACGATTGCCTAAGGAGGATTTACTCTACTTTGGCGACACTGCCCACCTCCCTTATGGAGACAAATCCCCAGAATTGATCACTCGTTACTCTTTGGGAATTACACGGTTTTTATTGTCTCACCATGTTAAGGCCATCGTCATTGCATGCAATACCGCAAGCTCTCTCGGCGGAAAGGCAGTAGAGGCTTTTGCCGGTGGAGAGATTCCGGTGATTAATGTAATAGATCCAACTGTTCGTTATGTAAATCATTCGTATTCAGGTGGTAAAGTAGGATTGATTGCTACGAAAGCAACGGTAAAATCCGGCATTTACAGTCGGAAATTACTTGAGCTAAACCCGAATATGCCGGTAGAAGAAGTGGCAACTCCTTTACTTGCTCCTATGATTGAAGAAGGTTTTTTTGACAATAACATTTCTAAAACTATCATCAACAGTTACTTGTCGAATAGAAGGTTAAAGCATGTTAAGAAGCTGATTCTCGGATGCACGCACTATCCACTCATCTTCCCAGAGATTGAGCGTTTCTACCAAGGAAAAGTAGAAATTATTGATTCAGCCTTTCAGGTAGCAGAGGCACTTGCAGGAGCTTTGCATGATCGCGAATGGTTGAAATTGGATGAATCAAAAGGCAGGCGAACGTTCTATGTTTCAGATTTTACGGAATCTTTTCAGAAATCTGCCAGGCTTTTCTTCGGAAATAAGCTTCAACTTCAACAGATTGATTTATGGAAAGACCTCTGATAGTTGGTCAATCTGTATATTACGCTAAATTTGATATTCCAAACCAAACCACCTGCGATGTTGCATTTTCGTCGTCTCTCCCTCGCCCTCCTGCTTGTTGCAGCTTGCACGTTCAGCGCTTCTGCTCAGAAGGAACTCGAAGCCGGAGACAAGCTATTCAATCTCGAACTTTATTTTGAGGCAGTTGATGCTTATAAAAAGCCAGCTACTAAGACTTACAAAGAGAAAGATAAAAACAAAGACGTTAAAGGAAGAGCTTCATTCCGCATCGCGGAGTGCTACAGGCTCGCTAATTCGCCTAAATTGGCTGAAGGATGGTACGATAAAGCGTTGAAAGCAGGGTATTCTGACCCTGACTTGCATATTCAGTATGCGCGAATTCTCAGAATGAATGAGAAGTACGATCTCGCTATCGAACAGTACAATGCTTACTTAGGCTTGAAGCCTGAAGATAAAGAGGCTAAACGCGCATTGGATGGATGCAAACTCGCTAAAGATTGGAAGGGTACGCCCTCCCGGTACGAGGTTGAGAATATGAAATCCATTAATACGAAAAGCTCTGACTACGGTGTGTCGTTTTACAAGTCTAATGGAATTGTGTTTACCTCAACACGTGAAGAAGCTACCGGTAAGAAAATTTATGGTCGTATTGGTGAAGAGTTTTCTGACTTGTTCGAGTCGTTTGCCGATAAAAAAGGAAAATTTTCTGACGTAAAACCCCTCGAAGGAGAAGTTAATTCAACCTACAACGAAGGAGCTAGCACATTCAATAAAGCAGGAACGCTGGCATTCTATACTATTTGCGATAGCAAAAAAGGGGGATGCCGAATCTTTATGGCGAAAAAACAGGGAACAACCTGGTCTGCTCCTGAAACTATGGGACTTTTTGGCGATTCCATTACCATTGGGCAGCCTGCACTTTCAGGTGATGAGAAAACGCTTTACTTCGTTGCTACTAATGCTCCCGGTGGGCAAGGTGGTCGCGATATCTGGATGGCCAACCTCGGCAAAGGTGGTGGTAAGCCTGAAGCTCCAATCAACCTCGGAGCAAACATTAACACGCCTGGTGATGAGATGTTTCCGTTTGTAACTAAAGACAACACCTTGTATTTCTCTTCCGACTATCACCTTGGAATGGGAGGTCTTGACGTTTTTCGCTCAGAAGGTGGTGGTACTACTTGGAGTACTCCGGAAAATATGAAGGCGCCAATTAACTCAGGAGCTGATGATTTTGCTTTCATTGCGCGCCCAAATAAAGACAAAGGGTTCATGAGTTCTAACCGTGAAGGTGGTAAGGGTTCTGATGATGTTTACATCTGGAAACTTAATCCGCTTATTTTCAACGTTGCGGGTATTGTATTCGATGATTCTACCCGAAATCCGCTTGCGAATTCTGATATCAAGCTGTTGAATCCCGACGATTCTACTTACCAAAGTGTTACTACAGACAGCAAAGGACAATATTCCTTCAAGTTGAAAGAGAATGCTTCTTACCAATTACTGGTTAGCCGCCGTGATTACTTCGGTAACTCTGCAGAAGTAAGCACCAAGAATCAACCTGTTTCCAAGAACTTCACTATTGATATTCCTTTGAAACCGGTGCCATTGGAAGAAATTACCCTCGAAGACATCTTGTATGACCTTGACTCTGATAAACTACGCGATACTTCTAAGGTTAAACTCATGAAGCTGATAGGCATTCTCAAGACTTCGCCTAACCTTCGTATCGGAATCTACTCACACACCGACTCACGCGGTTCTGATGAGTATAACTTAGACCTTTCTCAGCGTCGTGCTCAAAGTGTTGTGAATTACCTGATTGAGCAAGGAATTGAGAAAGAGCGTCTTACTCCACAAGGATTCGGTGAAACTAGGTTGTTGAACCGCTGTGCCAACGACGTACAGTGTACTGAAGAGGAACACCAAATCAACCGTCGTACAACGTTTAAAGTACTTTCTTCTGACTTCAAAGGGATTATTAAGTATAAACGAGTAACTGGACAAGAGTCTCAGGATGGTGATGAAATGTTCAACAATGCCGGAGAAGAAAAGAAATAGTAAGATTTTCTAAATACTGGAAAGGGGGCTTCGGCCCCCTTTTTTGTTTTGATATGCTGTTGCGGTTATAAAAGTTAATTATATTTATTACTAAATCTCACTTTACGATAATAGAAGCTATAAATACTAATACCCACGATTATGAAAAAACTACTTTTTATTCTTCTGCTTTGTCTTTCCAGTTTTACCACACTTGCACAAAGAAAGTGGTCTGTTAGTGTTCATTTGTTGGGGTCATTTACACCAATAAATCCGTGCTTCAATGGGTTTAATCAGGGCTTTGGTAGTTCTATCGGAGTAGCTTATCGATTAAATTCTTTATGGGAGTTGACTGGTGAGTTAGGCGGCAGTTTACTAGTGGATGAAGGCCTGACTGGTTTAAATGGCGATTTGCAATTATACAATACCCGAATCGGGGGGAGATTCTGGGGCAACAATCATTTATATTTTACAGCCGATTTGGGGATTTCATCTTTTCTCAATAATGCTTATCCAAGTTTTCCTTCAGATTTCAGTTCCAAAGTTTATGACTTCAGCATATCGCATGGCATAGGTTATTTGGTCAAATTCTGGCCAAACAGTGGGTTAGTTTTAGGGCTACGGTTTCCTGACTTGTCCCTTTTAGTGCGGTGTGTTTAATTTCACCATCAGATTCTTCATTTTGCTTGTTGGTTCGGCCTCAATAACAACAACTTTGTTTGTAATTTTATTTAATATCTCCCCATCTACTATTTTTTTTGACTCATCAATAAAT
>CALSBM010000045.1:0-24679 GCA_943373175.1 Chitinophaga pinensis
TCGTGTTGCGGTTGCCTGATTCGTTGGTAAACCAATTAGTAAAGCTTGTTCCATTGCTGGTAGCCCAGTCGATTAGTTTCAAGTATCCGGTAGTGATATCTACTTTCTCTTTCATGTAAGGCGCTGCACTTTGGATGAACAAGCCCCAAGGTAAGCCGTTCTCTGTATGGTAATACTTGCCTTGTGATGGGGTTGACTTATCGGCAAGGGTGCCAAATTTTGTAGCATCTGCCAAGTTGGTTGGCGCTTTGTCTTTTAAGTGTACCTCAACACTGCGAACCTGATTGGCTACCAAGAATGGGTTCATATTAGAGGAAGCTACATCGGCAAGTACTACGTCTCCACCAGGAGCAGCAGCACCGTTGTCGCGGTAGCTGATGGTGATGTTGAGCGTGTCAGGTCGTACATAAGGTGCACCAGGTGTTGTGTTGATTCCGATGCCTTGACCCGGATGCTGAAGTACTGTATAAGCATTGTCAAAGAATACTACCGTTGCACCGTTCGTAACATTGCTTTCAACGCCATTAGCTCCAAGTGTATGTACGTTGCCAGTAATCCTGTTTCCTGATACGCTCACTACTTTGTTGTTAGCCAGACCTTCAAACTGAAGGGCGAAGCCGTTGCGGAAGCTACCACCGGTAGCGCTTAGTACTGACTGAACTTTGGTTTCTACTACTTGTCCTGCCGCATTGGTTACATGGTTGTAGCGAGCACTTACTACGAGGTCGTTGAAGTCGTAATCTCCTTTACTAGGCCACTGATCTTCAAACATATACGTTCCAAATCCAGTTGTTGGAAAGTAGTTGTTGTAGGCACGTTGCGCATCGTTAGGATATTCATCCTGATTGTCTGCTACTCCATCGCTGTCAGCATCCTGAATAAGGGCTTTTGGCATACAACCTTGGCTTGGCTCTGCCCAATACTCACCGGGAATTACCATGTTGTCGATGATGGCACGACCAGTTCCTCCGGTTCCAATGTAGCTAAACATGATTTTGAAAACATTAGTAGTGTTTCCGGCGATAGCCGCAGGAACAGGTACACTAATGTTTTGAAGGGTGGTGTTAGTGCCAGAAGGAAAGTTGAACGTGTAGAAGGCGGTATAAGCCGATTCTTTGCTGCTGTTCAATGCATTTGGATCGTAAGAAGTGTACCGTATTACCAAACCGCGGGTTGTTCCGGGAGAACCATCCAGACGAGTTTGGAAAGTGATGTCCCCTGTACCCATTTTCATCCATGGAGTTTTAATCCAACATGCGTCGGTTGAAAGATTGGTGAGCTGGTTTGAACGTCCTGTCCAAGAAAGGGTGGCGTTGTTTCCCGCTACCAACGGGATATTGTTGACAAAGCCAAAGGCTCCGAATGCCCAGCAGTTTGCTGCATCTATGGCACGGTTGCCCGATTCGAAATTTTGTGTGAGGGTTTGTGCTTGTGCCTGAACTCCGGCAGCAAACAACAATGCGATTAGTAACTTTTTCATGATTGTCTGGCTTAAGGGGTTAATTAGTCTTCGTTAGTGATGGCTGGGAGGAAATCGAAGTTAACTACTGAACTTACGGTTGCTTCTTTAACGATTTCACCAAACTTCATTTTGATTTTCGTTACGTTGGCTGGCACTTCTACCACCAGTTCTGCATTCGCGTTCATGTTGTGTAAACGAGAGGTGAAAACTTGGCCATCCTGATTCATCAGGCTAAGGGTATTAACCACTGTTCCAAGTGTAGGGTTTCCTTTAACACGCACAGTTACAGTTTGACCTGTTTCCCAGCGGAAGTTGTCTGCAACAGTGATTTCACTGAAGTTGGCCGGACGGTTTGGTGTTGGAGCCGGCGCATCATCCTTGGAGCAACTGGCAAGAACCAGGCTTGCAAGAATGAAAATGTAAAGTGACTTTTTCATATTCGGTTGTTGTTGTTTGTGTTGGTTTCTGATTCAAAAGTAGAACGATATAATTTCCCTTCACTTTTACTTCGATGAGGATTCATTCATCCTCTTCGAGTTCATTCATCGTACGATGAATTTCATTGATGGTAAGACGAGTAACACTTCGATTAATTCTACTTTTGAAAATAACGTGTTCTCTGCCCATTTGATTTGCTTTTGAGAGAATAAAAAAGCCACAGAAGTAAAGAAACATGCTGTGGCTTTCCGGGATTATTAAAACAGATTAAGCTGCGTCTGCAACTACTTCTTTCACTTCAGGTATCATACGCTTAAGCAAACCTTCGATTCCTGCTTTCAACGTAATCATTGAACTTGGACAGCCGCTGCAGCTTCCTTTAAGCCTAACGGTTACAATTCCTTGGTTTTCATCAAATGCTTTATAATGAATAGCTCCACCGTCCTGTTCAACAGCAGGTTGAATGTAATCTTTAAGGATTTGCTTTATACGTTGAACTGTCTCTGATTGATTGCCATCGTCATCGGCTTCCGCTTCTACATCTTTGAATATCGGCATACCCGATTCAAGGTAGTTCCTTAGAAAGTCTTTCAACAGTGGAATAACTTCATCCCAATCTGTCCCTTTTTTTCGAGTGATGGTAATGTAGTTCTGCGAAAAAAATATATTTTGAATGAATGGGAAACTGAACAAACGTTGAGCTAAAGGAGAACTTTCAGCCTCGTCTGCATTCCGATATTCCGCTACTAATTCCTGGCTGATGTAACGGTTGGCCACAAACTTCATCGTTTCCGGATTAGGAGTAGCCTCAGTGTAAAAAGATACTATGTTTTGCATGAGAAAATTACACCGCAAAGTTATGGTACTTCTACCGCGATGCAGCCCGAAGGCTGGTTATCTCCTGGTTAGTACTTTCGAGCAATTGGAATGTATGCTCTGATATCGCTGATTCTTCTTTCGTCAGAAGGATGAGTGCTTAAAAACTCTGGCGGTGCCTGTTTATTCAGTGCTGACATACGTTGCCAAAATTCAATAGCAGCTTCGGGGTTGTACCCTGCTTTTACCATGAATACCAGCCCAAGCTTATCGGCTTCAGATTCATGCAAACGGGAAAATGGAAGCAGAACTCCCAGTTGTGCTCCAGCTCCAAAAGCAGTCATATACAATTGCTGTACTTCAGCAGGCTTTTGTGAAACTGCAACACTTAAAGCAACACCACCCAATTGAGTAAGCAACCCTTGAGACATGCGTTCATTGCCATGACGGGCAATAGCATGAGCTATTTCGTGGCCCATAATTACGGCAAGTCCGGCTTCATCTTTAGCGACTGGCATTATTCCAGAGTAAACCACCACTTTCCCACCTGGCATACACCAAGCGTTGACTTCTTTACTTTCTACCAGATTGAATTCCCACTTGAGCTGATTCAATAACTCTGTATATCTATTCTGCGTAAGGTAACCTTCAACAGCGACGGCCATTTTCCTACCAACATCTTGCACCATTCGGGCTTGTGAAGAACTCCGAACTACTTTATTCTGGTTAAGGAATTCGCTGTATTGCTGCTGGCTTAAACTGGCCAACTCCCCATCACTGACAATGTTTAGTTGTGAACGACCAGTAAGTGGGACTCTTTTACAGGAAGCCGTGAAAATTAAGGCATAAAGAAGTGCAATCTGAAGAACTCTCAACATATCTCGGCACTTAGTCCTTCATTCAATAATGAAGTACAAGGAACTGTGAGATCGTCGTAAGAGCCAACTTTTACGCTACATTTTCCTTTTAGGTGAGTAATCCAAGCGCATTGTTGCGCCTGTTCAATGCTATGATCGCAATAGTTCATTAGGCAGTCAATGACATGGTCAAAAGTATTGACTTCGTCATTGAAAAGGATGATTTCATGTAACTCCGACTCCTTTTCAAGAAGGTCAGTTTCTTCCTTAGGATCAAACAGCGGACGCATTCTTTTTCTTTTTACGAAGATATATCTTGTTTTCCGTTCCTTGCTTCAATCTTACAATGTTCTTTCTATGAGTTAAAAGTAGAATCGAAAGTTGAAGCAAGCTAAACACTATCATGGCCGTCCGATCCTCTCTTGCGAGTACAATAACATAAAAAGAAAAAAACAAAGACGCAGTGATAGCACCTAATGAAACATAATTGCTTATGCCAAATACGATTAGAAAAACAGAAAAGCTTAATCCGGCCGCAATAGATTGCAAGCCTATAACCATTCCAAACAAAGTAGCAACTCCTTTTCCACCTCTAAATCCTGCAAAAACAGGATACAGATGCCCTAAAATGGCAAACAATCCAAGAATAACTTTAACAAGAATAAACTCAGAAGTTTGATGATCCAGGTGAGGATAATCAACAGGCAGCAGTTGATCAAGATAAACCAAATTGACTGCTGCCCAACCTTTAAATACGTCAAAGATCAGAACTGGGATAGCTGCTTTTTTACCTAAAACTCGGAACGTATTGGTTGCACCTGCATTTTGGCTACCGTAATCTCTAACATCAATTCCGTAGAACAATTTGCCAATCCAGACAGAAGTTGGAATAGAGCCAATCAAATAAGCCAACAAGTAAAAAAGCAGATATGCCGATCCAAACATGAATTGAAAAAGGTTAATGGCTTCTTTTAAATAAAGCGTCCCTGGTTTGGGTTGTCCCTAATTCAACTTTATTAGTATCTCCCTTTTTCGGCTTTTGAACACGCTTAACTACAGCATCATTAAACTCCATATTGGAAGAAATTGCCGCTAAGGATTCATTCTTTATCGTGTAGAGATAATACGAATTCTCGCCTATTTCAAACAAGAGGTTATAATCAACAGTTCCGCTGTTGTTTAACTGAATATCAAAGAATCCAGGGATTTTCTTATTAATAGGCTCGCTATTGAAATGGGCTAATCCCAGTTTATCAACATTCTGCCATGCTTTATAATTAGCGAACCATTCTAATTTAATATCGCTAAAAACTATCGAACTTTTAAGTTCGCCAGAAGTAGGAAAAACAGTACTAGAAGCTAAATCATCTACCACCTTTTTAGCTTTATCTGTACCGGCTAAATTGAAAACGGCTGTTGCAACCAGTTCTCGGTCGTTGGCGTAATCTTCATAATTAAAGCCCGCATCCAACAAGGCATTGGTCATTTTTTTTGCAGCATCTTCAGGAAGAACGATATCAGCAAGAATCACCACGTCTAGAACACACTTGTTAGTCTCAATGGAATATTCCATTTGTCCTGCTGCCTTGAATTTCTTGAATGCTTTTGGATGCATCAAATTGAACAACCCTTCCGCCTTGATTGATTTATCCTTTTGAACAATTCTCATCATGGATCCTTCCGGCTCGTTTTCAAGGATTTTCAACGAATCTCCGATAATATAATCACCAGAAGCTGCATCCCAGCGAATAACTCCTTTGGTGAGGAACAACATGGTATCGGTGGTATTGATTAGACTATTAAACACTAACGGATATAAATAACCTGTGCTTTTATTGTAGGCAATACCAACATACAAAGGTTTATCGCTTTGATCTACTGGATTAGTGAATTTTACAAATGGCTTTTTCGGATCTACCAGTTCCTTAATTTTAAATGGAGTTGGCACCAAGTCAGGCATCATTTTGCTTAAATGCACCACTCCGGTAAACTCCAGTTCCTGTCGGTTTCCTTCTAACTGAATGTTACCTGAAAATTTAAATCCGGGATTAATTTCCAATAACGAATCCATAGTAACAATTCCTGAAGCTTTCGAAACACCAGCATCATCAACCCTAACGTTATTAAAACTAACATTCTGTGTTTTTCCAGTCAAGTTGGTATAATCATAAACTCCTTCTGCGGTGTATTTTTTCCTACCCTCCACATTTACCGAAGCTTTATAAATTCTATGCGTACGGTTGGTGCTGTCAACAAAAATCTGTGCGTTGAAAAGCTTACGCATTTTCGCCTCTTTTTCAATCTCTACTTTTCCAGAATCCGGAATTACTACTGCGTCTCCGGTATGAATTTCTTTAACTCCATCTGCCTTGAGGATATAATCATTGAAATCCATTTTGGCATACTCGGCTATAAATTCAAATCCATCGTGTGTTGGGTTCTGAGAAACAAAACGAGCATAAGTATTTCCTTTTAAACTCGGATTACCCAATACTAATTTTCTGTTTTTCATATCCCAGTCGAATTCCCTTAAATAGGTTACATACTGGTTAAAGGGTAAATCCACCTTGCTTTCTTCGATTGCTGAAGCAAAAATTCCTTTTTTTGCAGTAAAGTCAATTTTTGCCTTCATATACTCGACTTTAAATGCAAGAAGTTTTGGATCGGAAGAGGCGAGTTTCAAAATGGCTGAATCAGCTTCAAGCGAATTTTCAGCAAAGACAAAATACTTAGAAGTCAACTCCTCTTTTCCGTAAAACATAGAACCATCCCCAGAAATTCCTCGTGGCGTGTAAATCAAACTTCCAAAATAGGAAGTCTGATCTTCATACATTCTGATTGGGGCAACAGGGCGGTAAGTTAAATACAAACTATCCATGTAAGGTTTCCAAATAGAATAACCGTCTTTTCCGGAAGCCTGTGGAAATGCCGGTGCTGATTTCTTGTCAAGATCGAACTGCGCCAACAATCCAACAGCCGAATCCGGCATAAATACATACTCATCACTATTATGCCGGGTATTGAGGTAGCGAATCTGTCCTTTGCCCTGCAGTCCTCCCATATCTAAGCGGACTGTTTTAAAGAAGGTGGCTTTCCCCTTATAAAGTGCATACCCTGCCGCCGGAGATTGATTTATAAATCCAAGAGAATAATCCGGCATTACCTTTAAAACTTCCGGCAAATTGGGGATTATTCCCCCTGAGAATAAGGTACCATTGAATTCCAAACCTTTTGAAACCGAGACATTGTCTAATGAATCTAGGATATAAGGCTTAACTAAAAAATAAAACTTATCACGAGTATATACTGCATTTCTAATTTCAGGGCCATCGAAATAAACATAACAATCTTTTTTCGAGTCGAAAATGGGATATTTCTTTAAGGCTCGTTTACCAGACTTATTCTTGGGGTCATCGATATATAAATCTCCGTTGATGTTGGACATTACAGTACGAAGTGGAATGGATTTCTTTCGTCCCATTTTATCCACTTCATCAGTAAAAACCCGAAACCTAAGTGAGTCAACGTTATTGAATCGCATGGTAAAGGCTTCATAATTAAAATTGAACCCATCTCCATAAAAATCTAATGCACCGGCCCTAACTTGGCCTTCCATTTCAATGTCCCTATTTTTCTTCAAGGTTAATTGATTTCCTCGTGGGACGAGATAAACCTGATGGCTATCGCTTAGCAGAGCAATAGGAACACCCTTTATCAACAGTTTTTTATCCTCGATATTTAATTCGGCGTTCGGCTCGTTGTTGGTTCTTGATACAAAGCGAATAACATCAAAATCGATTTTACCTCCACTTGCATCGAGGTATTTAAAGGTTTTTTCCTGCACGAGAACAAGCTCATTGGTTCTGTCGTACTGAATAAATCCTTGGCTGGCTAATGAAAGAAGCAGCGATCTTACTGCATCAAGACTCACTTTCATATAGTTCGCGAATCCTCCTGCACCAAATGTCCGGTCTTTTACTATACTGCAATAACCCTTAAGCCGAGCTAATGGATGGTAAGAAGCGATACTTTGAATTTCTCTGAATTCCTGCATAGAGAAATAATCTTTGGAAGTAAAAACTGCCTGCGATTCTCCGGATCCAACAATAGAGCGAAATTGCAATTTAGGTTCGTCAATATTCCAAATAATCGCTTCAGCATTTATATCTAATTGATGAAAGGAATTAGAAAATGCACTTTTATTTAAATTTCCTTTTTCAATGAAAAGACTAAGTAGCCTTTTTTGAGAATTGAAACGGGTAGTAAGACCGGGGTGATAAACAGAATCTTTATCTAAATAAATAGTTACTGCAGCAGCATCAGTAATCAAATCCTCTCTTTTAATGGTAAACAGTTTGGATTGAGCACGAATCGCTATTTGGTTATTTCTGATTATTTGAATTTCAGCCGTTGCGTTTTCCGGCGCTAAGCAGATATACTTATTCCCCTCAATTGCATAGCGTCCGTAATAGTTTACGTTGGGGAATATCTCTTTTATTAAAATAGCCTGTCCAAAAGCAGTAAATCTTGGATATGTAAAAGTTTCTCGCTTTGTCCCTGCTTGAACTTGATCAATAAAAGAACCTAATAGCGGTTTGTTCCCTAACTTATCGAGATAAAATGCAGCAGTATCCGCGACTAATTCAGGTTGCCGAAGCAATACATTATACCGTTTAAGCTCGCAGTAAAGTGAATCACCGGAATATCCCAATCTTCTAAAGTCAATCTTTCCTCCATTTCCTGACAACTTTTGATCTCCGGTTGAAAACACAAATTGGGTTCCGGCAAGAAATAATGAATCCTGGCTGTAGTTGCAGATTAAATCTGCTTTTTCAAATTTTACAACGGCTTTACCATCTTCAAATGCAAAAGCAAATCGTTCGGCATCTGCTTTCCAGATAACCGCATTGGTTTGATAAAGAATGGATGATTTTACTACAAGTTCTGCTGCGTTACAGAAAAGCTCATAAGGCTTGAACCCTTTGGAATTTAAACTATCCAGAACCCGGTGAAATTCAATAAACTGACTTTCTTCAATCCCTTTTTCACCAATTGCTACCAGTGCATTCAGATAAAAACCAAAATAGGGTGCAACAGTCATTTTCCGCTGTTGCATCATTTGCACTTGTTTTATTGCAATTTGTTGTAAATCAATGGTAAACCCCTGAAATACTTTGGGAAACTTGTTAATTAAGGGAGAATAGTCACTCCTGCCTGTACCTTTAAGGAGGCTCACTACTTCAGGTACAAACTTCTCAGGCTCAGAAGAAACCTTATTCTGCGCGCTAACCTGAATATAGGTGAATCCGAATAACAACAGTAGGAGAAACTTTCTCATTCTTAATCTTTAATAAAACGTAAACAAACCCAATTCTGTAACACTGAAGTATGACGCAGTCTTAAGCCGAGACCGGAAGCTATGCCTTCAAGAAAGTCGATATCCTCGGTATAAAAACCGCTTAGCAACAATACTCCTCCCTCTACTAAATGTCCAACATATTCAGGTAAATCCTCTGCGAGGATATTGCGATTGATGTTAGCAATAAACACTTCAAAAACCCCTAAATCCTTTAGTGAGGACGCATCTCCCAGAATAACCTCCAAAAGAGGCAGGTTGTTACGCTCTCTATTCTCCATAGCATTCTCAAAACACCAGGGGTCATTATCTATTGCTGTAGCACTTGCTGCACCCAACTTCAAACAGTACAAGGCTAAAATTCCGGTTCCGGAACCCATATCCAACACGTGCTTGTTCGCAACTTCTATTTCGGCAAGTTGCCTAATCATAAGCTCTGTGGTAGCATGATGGCCAGTGCCAAAAGACATCTTTGGCTCAATTAGCAATTCATGGGAATATCCTTCTTCATGAGCATGAAATCCGGCTCTTATCAGACAGAGAGGCCAGATTCTTACAGGGTTATAAAATTTTTCCCATTCCTCATTCCAATTAATATCGGGCAATGGTTCCCAAAGCTTAATATGCGCACCAAAACGAGTACAAATAGCTTCCGTTTCAGCACGGTCAAAGCTATCAACTTGCACATAAGCTAAAAGTTCTCCTTCCTTTTCTTCAAAAGAATCAAAACCTTCTTCTCCGAGCAAAGCAACTAAAATATCTGGGTCTGCCTCATTAAGTTGAATACAGACTTGGAGGTATCCCATCAGCCTAACGCTTTAACAATGGTGATAAAATCACGCGATTTCAGAGAAGCTCCTCCAACTAATCCCCCATCAATATCTGGGCTTGAAAATAGTTCAGCAGCATTAGCAGCATTTACCGAACCTCCGTATAAAATAGGCACCTGAGTTGCCAAATTAGCGTCGAGGTGTTCCGCTAAAAGGGAACGAATAAAGGCATGAACTTCCTGAGCCTGTGCAGGAGTAGCGGTTAATCCAGTGCCTATTGCCCAAACTGGTTCGTAAGCAATAACAAGGTGCTGCAATTCCAAAATTTGAAATCCGGATAATGCACCTAAAACCTGCGACTTAATCACCTCAAAATGACGGTCAGATTCCCGCTCATCCTTTGTTTCACCAACACAGTAAATGGGAATTAAACCGGCTTTCAAAACAGCAGAGATTTTTGCTGCAAGTAACGATTCAGATTCACCGAAATACTGCCTTCTTTCGCTGTGACCGAGAATTACGTACTTAACACCAACAGAACTGAGCATTCCGGGAGCAATTTCTCCGGTATATGCACCAGATTCCATTTGATGGCAATTCTGCGCACCCAGCTTAACCAAAGGATGATCCAATAGCTTTCCTATGGAGGCTAAATGAATAAATGGAGGAATAATTACAGCCTCAACGGAACTGTGAACTTCATCTTTAAAAAGGTTAACAATCTCAGATGCCAGTGCAAGTCCTTCCTGGTAGGTCTTGTTCATCTTCCAATTTCCGGCGACAATCTTTTTTCTCATGATGCTGTATTTTCCCAGGTTCGCTGGGTTGATGTTTCTTGATATACTGATTCTAAGATAGCTACTTCAGCTTCCGAAAGCTTAAGACCTCGCCTAGACAACACTCTATTTGCCGTTTCAATAAACTTAGGGAACCGAAAGGTTTCAAATCCTTGAGCTCCGCCCCAAGCAAAGGATGGAAGAAAGTTTCTCGGAAAACCTGCACCAAAGATATTAGCTCCAACGCCTACAACCGTTCCGGTATTAAACATAGTATTTATTCCGGCCTTAGAATGGTCTGCCATCATCAAACCACAAAATTGTAGCCCTGTTGAACGAAAACGCTCAGTTTCATGATCCCACAGCTTTACAACGTCATAGTTGTTCTTCAAATTGGAGTTGTTGGTGTCTGCACCTAAGTTACACCACTCGCCTATTACCGAATTCCCAAGAAATCCATCATGCGCTTTATTGGAATATCCCATCAAAATCGAGTTGTTAAGTTCGCCTCCAGCTTTGCAATGCGGACCAAGAACAGTCGGACCATAAACCTTAGCCCCCATTTTTAACGCTGAATGTTCTCCTAAGGCGAAAGGCCCTCGAACCAAACATCCCTCCATAATTTCTGAATCTGCTGCTAAATAAACAGGACCCGCCTCAGCATTAATAACAGAAGCCTTTATTGAAGCACTTTTTTCAAGGAAAACGGGATGGCTGCCGATGATGGTAACATGTTCAAGATGACCTTCACTTTCTCTGTTTACCGTTAATCGTTCGAAATCTTCTTGGATTGCAACTCCTAATTGCTGAAAAATATCTTCAGGCAAGGTTAGAAAACGGCAGTTTTCCAAAATTCCCCATGACAAATGCGTTGAATCATTGAAGGAATTACTTCGAAAAGCACCCAAACGTCCACTTTCCATTTTTAGCCCAGTTCCGAAAGCCAAGTTTCTGATTTGAGATAAAACGTCCTCATTAGGAAACAATGCACCATTGATGAAAAGTGTATCGGTATTTTCCTTCGGGGCACTCCATTTGAACTGAAGTACAGTCCTAAAAGTTAAGAAACGAATTTCAATCTCAGGAAAGTAATACTCCCACTTCTCTCGAATAGTGGTAATCCCACATCTTATTTCGCAGACGGGTCGGGTAAAAGTAAAGGGCAGAAGCTTGCCTGCCAGCGCATCGTCGAAAAGAACTATTTGCATCTGAACAAAAATAAAAAACCCCGACGAATCGGGGTTTCTTTTAGCTTAAGATAGCTTATTTCTTTTTGTAACGGTTGTTGAATTTATCAACTCGACCGGCTGTATCAACCAGCATTTGTTTGCCAGTGTAAAAAGGGTGGCTCTTATGAGAGATATCAAGCTTAATCAGTGGGTATTCTTTTCCATCTTCCCAAAGAGTAGTCTCTTTGCTGTCTGCTGTTGAGCGAGATAAAAAGGTGTACCCGTTTGACAGGTCCTTGAAAATTACCGGCCTATAGTTAGTGGGATGAATGTTCTTCTTCATGTCCTTTTATTGAGCGTGCAAAGATAGCGGTCATTTTACTTTTTCAAAATGAATTTCTGCATCTGTGATTGGCTGCTAAAATTCACTCTTAAGAAATACATGCCAGAATTGAATTCACTGAAGTTTTCAGTAAGAATATGAGAACCTGGGGCAAGCACACCGTATGATTTCTCCCAAACTACCCTACCTGATACATCTGTGAGTGCCAGATTAAAATTACCCTCAGATGGAAGTTCAAAACGAACAGACATTTCTCCTTGAGTAGGATTAGGAAAAAGCTCAACATTCGCAATTGGAGCTTTGGGCTCATTTACTGACACAATTGCACATGGGGATGTAACCTGTTCAAAACAGAAGTCATCAATGGCCCATCCCTGCAATTGAGTAGAACCATCAGATCCAAACCTGAATCGGAAGATTACGTCGGCATCTGTTTGATGATTGAAGGGATGCTCTGAGCTGATCCATCCTAACGTATTGCCAGTCCATCCACTTGCTATAGATCTTGGAAGTAGATTATTATTCCACAATCCATTTACAAAAGTCGTGTTAAACCAATTAACTCCCAGTAAACCATCCACAGTCCCAAGTTGATCCCATGAAACGCCTGAATTAGTTGAATACTCTATGGTTCCTCCGTCAAAACGTTCAGTTACTACATGGTGTTTAAACGAAAGTTTGTAGCAATCACCTGCTCTAACTTTGAAAACCGGGGTATAAAGAGCAGAAGTGTCGTTAACTCTATAAGTACCATTGTCTCCAATATACCAAGCACGTGTACCTGAGAATGCTGTTGGTATCAGCGGTTTGTTGGGAACACCTAATCGCCAAGAAGTAAGTGAATCACGAACAGTAAATGCATTTTTAGTTTGCCAATTAGGAGTGCCTAGTTCGAAATCATTGCAATAAGGGAAGGTGTTAATCTCGTCTAATCCCGGAATGCTCCGACAGAAAGTATCATCCTTGGTATAGGAATCTGCTATAAAGTTGGGTAAAAGAGAAACAACACAAAGGTCGTTTAAACCAGTATCTGGGATGAATGGCGTAGACAAATTAACTCTTCGGAACTGGTTAAACTGCAAAGGCGGGTTGAATGTAAAAGTATCTCTGGCAATTATTACACCTTGTCTTTTCATCTCAAGTACAACCGTGTTTATAGGAGTAAACCCAGAACTTCTGACCAAAGCTCTTACTAAGGTAGGAGTACCTTTCTTCAATAAACCTGGTGTAAATTCCATATCCTGAACTGAAGCAGAAATTGGGATTTTGTTGTAAATCTGTATGTTATCTACAAAGTTGGCATTTTTAGATGCATTAGCTGCTCCACCAGAAGGATTTCTGGTTTTTGATTGAAATTGAATTAGTACCTGGTCTCCGGCAGAATAAAAATTACTAAGCTCATATTCCCGACTAACAAAAGGAGAATTAGGAGTAGTCGTTGTGATTGTTGGACTAACTTGGGTTACGGTTCCGGTTGTGTTATTAACTAAAATCACCCGAAAGAAACACTGAGTATCTCCGACAGCACCACTAGTTACTACCTGCTTATGATCGAACTTCACAGTAAGATTATTGATAGCAAGTGTATTTATTGCAATAGATGTAGCTGCAAAATGCTCAGGATTCACATTATCAGCCCAAACGTTGGCAGGAGTGGTGTTAACCCAACCAGTCGATGAAGTAGAACCCAATTCCAAACCGGTAGCAGAAGAATTTCCAGCAGAACTGTTAGTTACAACCCAAGAGCGGCTTCTTAAATCATTACAGAGTTCACCAATTCTACGAACATCCTCAAAGTCGTTAAAATATGGTGGTTTAAATCCATCAATGGCATTCAAAGTAGCTCTAATTGAGTCATTCCAAAAAATATCATCACCTGTTACCGAAGTTGCAAGACGAATAGGAGAAAAGCCACGAGTTACTGCAAGAGGGGTGTTGAAAACCAATGTGTCAATTTCTTTTGGTAGCACTGAAACATTACTGAAGTTCTCGTTGACCCAAGCATTTGTTCTATACTGATAGGCCATTGACCCCGCGGTTACCGGACTGTGACCATTATTCCTTACCAAAATTCTAACTGTATAGGTACCAACAGCAATACAAGAATTCGGGCGAGGATTTAGAAGTCCAATTATCTGAAGCTCATTCGGGAGAATGGCTTTAACAGAAATACAAGAAGAATCTTTAGCTGCGTAACTCGTATCTCCAGCAAGGAAAGGTCTTGCACAAATAGTGTAATTACCTCTTGGTGGTGAAGGGAATGTATCAACAAAAGCTACAACTTCTCCAGCAGGCGGAATAACACCATTGTAAACATAAGGCACCGGCATTTGGTAAACACCATTTAAAGTAAAATTCACTGGAACTGAGAACAAGGTGTCACGTCCCCAGTTTTTTATTCTGGCATGGAGTAAAACCGACGCATTTAAACTATCAGGTAAAGGATTAGGCGAGACGATTGCTGTCACACCAGCATCCTTTGGAGCTGGCTCAACTAACTCGAAGTTGTCAATTAGAACTCCAACGTCAGCAGTAGCTCCAGCAGTAAATTCTATACGGAAACGAACAGGTTGTCCAAAATTATTAAACTGAGAAAGATCAAGTTCGCAATTTATGAAACCTCCATTAGAGGGAGTAGAAGCAGAATTTAACCTCCATGCAGGGCCGTTAGTGCCATTAACGCTTGCTGTGCCATTATACCAATTCTCCGAGAATAATGCACCTGTTGAGCCCAAGGTAGTGTAAGTGGTGCTGGAACCAGAAGCCCAAGTAATCCTTAATCCTGCATTAGCAGGGAGGATTCTTCTCATTTTAAATCGCAAACGATAATTATACTTACCATTGAAGTCATAAAATGGTGTGTATAAAAATGCTGTATGATTTGGCGAAAAATTGCTAGTAAGGTTGGTAACCCAAGCATTAGTACCAGAAAATGCAGCATTCATGTTAGGTTTATTGGGCACACCTTGTTGCCAATTATTAGTACCTCCCGGCTGAGCTGGTGTTGATATGAAGTTGATTACTGAGCCTTCAAAGTTATCATTGGATGGAAGGCTCAAGACAGGAATACCGAAAAGCCTCTGACAAATAGTATCGTTAGCTGAAACACTATCGTTAGGTAAAGTAAGCCAAACACATAAATTGTAGTAAGAACTTGGAACTGAGTAGTTTGCCAAGTTTATCGGAGAACTGAACGCACCAGGTTGTACATTCAAAGCTTTTACTATCGTATCTCGGATGGGACCGCTATTCACACTCATTGAGAGCTTAATTGAATCCAGAACCTGTGGGCTAAAGTTCCTAAGAACAACCACTGGATTAGTTAACGAACCAGACCGATTTTGTCCAGGAAGTATTGGACTTGGAACATTTACAGAAAATACTCCTGCATCAACACTCGTTGCAAGTACTATAGAGAAATCATCAATTACAACCCCTGTAGAATTCGAAGTGCCGTCCGTTCTTAAAACGAACCTAAATCTCACATTCGGTACGAGGTTCAGAATAGATAAAAAGTAGGAGGATTTAATCCATTGGCCACCTGTGGTTCCACCCCAACCAGGTAGTACCCCACCAGGTTGTACTGCTGGATTATAACTAACACTTGCATTGAACCAGTTCTGACCATTTGGATCATTGTTGTTGTTACCCAAAGTAGTCCACGTTGGGTTGGCAGATGAAACGTCGGCAGTATATTGAACGGATAAAACATCGCCTGAACCCAAATTTCTTTTTTGCCAGAACGACAGGGTAGCGTTCACAGCATTATTGAAACTAAAGACTGGCGATTCCAATATATAAGCTGCGTTATCGGTGTAGTTAGTATTAGAGTCGGTGTACCAGGCATTGGGTGCAGAACGTACTCCAAGATTTTTTGCTGTAGGAGGATTCCCTCTTATCCATTTTCGTGCTGATGGCAGACTTGATGGATTACTGCGTGTAGTCCAGATATTATTCCCGTCAAAATTGTCGGTAAATGGAAAAGTGAGTCCCGAGAAAGTACGGAAAGTTCTACAAGACGGGTTAGAAATATTTAAAGGAAGTCTTGCGTAATTATTCCTTACAGAAGCGTCAGTTGCTTCAACGTAAAAGCAAATTACATCACTATCCTGAGTCGTTGGTATTACGCCTTGAAAGGTATTTTGAGCAGGATTAAGCCGGGTCATTAAGGCTGATTGCTCAGGCAGAGGAACACCTCCACGAGTAATTACATAATGCACTCTTGCTGTATCAATCCCGGAAGGATCGGCGATATCAGCACGAACCACATGTGGCCCAAGTGAATACTGATCTCCTTGTATAGTAATTGGAAGGAAAGTAATGATTGGAGGTCCGGAAATTGTAAATGATGATGTTCCGTTAGCAGGAAGTCTTGTAGTAAATTTACGAAGTGAGTTATCCGTAGAAATCAAATAATACTCAACAGTATCTCCGTCAATAATTCTTGGGAACTCCAATGTGTCAGAGAAAATGTTATTTCCTCTTGGGAGTAATCTAATTGAATCGAAAGGTGCACTGGGTTGAGTTCTGTAATAACACCAAAGTGAAAGAATTCCACTTGAATCCCAGGAAGTAGCAGTTATTGGTATCCTAACTTGTTGCAACAATCCGGTAACTGGGGTGTGAAAAAGTTTTGGTGGGCCTGAAACGATGAAAGAGTCTGTGAAAAACTGACGATTTAGCGGAAAGTGTGCGAAATTCTGATTAAATGCACTATCCATGGCTGTCAGCCTATACTTTACCGTGTCTCCATCATACGCATTGGGAATTCCCAGAATACCTCTGAAAAGGTTACCTGAAACTCTGTTCATATCAACTGAATCAACTTGGCCACCGTTAACACTAAAAACTACTCGTGCATTTTTTATCCCTGAGGCATCCGTCATGGTTGCATCAATCGGTACATTGATTGGAATTTGAAGACCCGTCAAGGGCGTATGAGCAATAACTGGTGGATCAATTTCTGAGTTAGCTGCTAACACGTATATGGAATCCAAATACCAACCTGAGCGAATAGGACTACCCATACCATTCGCGAAAGATTGCTTTACAGAAAATCTTATTTGCAGTTGACTTGCATTGTTAGCTAAACCTGAAATATCAAAACGTTCATCTTTCCAAAGTGAGTTATTGGGTGCTATTGTAGCACCTGGAACCCATGGGTTAGCACCAGTTGGATAAGATACTTCCGCAAATGAACCTCTTGTTAGATAATTAGTTGATGCACCTAAGTAAGTTGAGTTTGCAAAATTAACCCTTGTCCAACTTGCTCCATTATCTCTAGAAACTTCCAAATAAGCTGAGTCACTCAACTCAATGTAGCAGATATGGGAAAAATAAACCCAAACTCTACTAAAGTTAGTAGTGTTGATCGTGTTTGTTGTCAGGTGTATAAAATCCGGGAGGCTGGCTGTTGCCTGATAGGTTCCACGCATGGATTGGGATCCTGCCCGAGCTAACGTATTGTTGACAGCAAAACCGGGTGTCCCAGTGGAGGTAACTCCTGTGGGCGGATTGCCTTCCATACTCTCTTCGTAAACACGGGTTAAAAACTGGGCATTAGCTAACCCGGCCGTGCATACTAATAAAAGAAGCAGTAGCAGTTTTCTCATGGTTCAGTATTGGTATCCGATAAAAATAGGTTATCCCGTGCAGTTTTAAAACGCTAACAGGTCTTTTAACTTTCTTTTGAATCGATTTTTTCCTAAGAACTTAGTTTCAAGTGTTGGACTGAACGGAACTGGAGTGTCTAACGCACCGTGCCTCATGACCGGAGCATCTAAATTTTTGAAGCATTCTTCTGAAATCCAGGCAGCTATTTCCGCTCCTATTCCACCTGTAAGGCAATCTTCATGCATAACCATTACCCTTCCAGTTTTTTGAACACTCGACTTTACGGTTTCTTTATCCCAAGGAAGCAGTGTTCGTAAATCAATAACTTCAACTACTCCTTCCTCATGCTCTTTGGCGGCTTCCATGGCCCAATGAACACCTAATCCATAAGTGATAACAGTCACTTCATCGCCTTCCCGAGCTTTTACAGCTTTTCCTATCGGAACAGTATAATATTCATCCGGCACTTGAGCGGATATACTTCTATACAATGCTTTATGTTCAAAGAATAAGTATGGATTGGGGTCTTCAAATGCAGCCAGAAGCATGCCTTTAGCATCAATAGGGTTCGAAGGATAAACCACCTTCAACCCTGGAGTATGAAAAAACCAAGCTTCATTGGATTGACTGTGAAATGGCCCCGCCCCTACTCCTGCTCCTGTAGGCATTCTAACCACTACATCTGCATGCTGCCCCCAGCGGTAGTGCATCTTCGCAAGATTATTCACAATCTGGTTAAATCCGGATGTTACAAAATCAGCAAACTGCATTTCAACCATCGATTTTCTACCTGCAATGGATAGCCCAAGCCCACAACCGATGATTGCAGATTCGCATAAAGGAGTATTTCGAACCCTTTCTTTTCCAAATTGAGTTACAAATCCTTCTGTTATCTTGAAAACACCTCCATATTCGGCAATATCCTGACCCATCAGTACAAGCCCGGGGTGTTTTTCCATGGCAAGCTTCAATCCATCTGAAATAGCATCGCAAAGGCGCTTATCACTCAATTGACCATGAGGAGTTGCGATTGTTTGTTTCCAGGGAGCATAAACATCCTGAAGCTCTTCCGTTTCACTGTTATCTGGTTCAGGCAAAGCAAAAGCAAACTGTAACCCTTCATCAATTTCTGCTTTTACTTGATGACGAATCAACTCGATTAAATTCTGATCCAGGATTTTCTCACTAACCAAGTATTCTTCAAAATTGACAACCGGGTCTTTTTTTGCCCAGAGATCGAACAATTCTTGAGGAACATACTTAGTTCCTGAGGCTTCTTCGTGTCCTCTCATTCGAAAGGTCATGCATTCCAACAAAACAGGCCTAGGGTTTTCCCTCATAGAAATAGCCAGATTGCGAACGGTGTTAAAAACTTCAAGTATGTTGTTTCCGTCAACTTGAATGGCTTCCATTCCGTACCCTATTCCCTTATCGATGAAATATTTACATCGGTACTGCTCAGTAGTTGGGGTTGAAAGGCCGTATCCATTGTTTTCAATAACGAATATGACAGGCAATTGCCAAACAGCCGCTACATTAAGTGCCTCATGAAAATCTCCTTCAGAAGTTCCACCATCTCCAGTAAAGGCAGCGGCTACTTGTGGTTTACCGTCCAGTAATGAGGCAAGTGCAGTTCCGTTAGCTAAGGTTAACTGCGGCCCCAAATGGGAAATCATCCCTACAATGTGATGCTCTTTGGCTCCAAAGTGGAAGGATCGCTCTCTTCCTTTGCTATACCCTTCGTACTTGCCTTGCAACTGGGCAAATAATTTTCCAAGCGGCATTTTCCTGGTAGTAAAAACGCCCAGGTTACGATGCAGTGGAAAAATATATTCTTGTTCTTCTAAAGCAGAAGTAATTCCAACTGAAATGGCTTCTTGACCAATGCCGGAAAACCATTTCGAAACTTTTCCCTGGCGCAAAAGCACCAGCATTTTTTCTTCTATCATCCTGGGCTTTACAAGTGCTTTGTAGAGGTTTAAAAGCACTTCAGGACTTTCTTGATATTGTTTGAAATTCATAGGTTCAGGATGCTCCCTGGTTTTTTTCACGCCAAAGTTGATTAAAGGTCTTTTCCGGTAGATCTGGCATTTGTCTTCTACTTCCCCATGATTCAGTAAATCCATAGCGAACTACCATTTTCTTCATCTTTAGGCTAGGGAAATTGAACCATTTTCGCTTCATCATGGCCTGTCTCCAAAAGTACCACCCATACCCTTCCATTTTCGAAGTAAGGTTCTGTTGTACTGAATCTCTTCTATTGAATAAAAGTAATTTGTGCAAGTCTATCCTTACCGGGCAAACTTCGGTACAGTTCCCGCATAAAGATGAAGCATAGCTTAAATGCCTAAACTCTTCCAGCCCTTTCATATTCGGAGTAATTACCGAACCTATTGGCCCTGAATAAGTTGTACCATAGGAATGTCCTCCAATATTTTTATAAACCGGACATGCGTTCAAACAGGCACCACATCTGATGCAATACAAGGACTGCCGTTGATCTACATTTGCAAGTATATTGGTTCTTCCATTATCCAAAAGGATAACATACATTTCCTCTGGTCCATCCATTTCCCCTTCTTGACGAGGTCCTGAAAGAATGGTATTATAAACCGTGACTAATTGACCTGTGCCATGAGTTCCAAGGAGAGGAAAAAATAAATCGAGATCAAGCATTGAAGGAATGATTTTCTCGATTCCAACGATAGCGATATGAATTTTGGGAAAAGTTGTAGTAAGTCTAGCATTTCCCTCATTTTCAGTTATGGCAATTGACCCAGTATCCGCAACTATAAAATTGGCACCACTGATGCCAACTTCGGCCTTTAAGTATTCCTTTCTTAGCAATTCCCTTGCATAAAGTGTTAGTGCTTCTGGACTAAGACCTGGCTCCGTATTGAGCTTTTTATGGAAGATATCGGCGATATCCTCTTTAGAAAGGTGCATTGCCGGCGTAACAATATGATAAGGTGCTTCTTCATTCAATTGAACAATGAATTCTCCTAAATCTGTCTCATAAACTTTTATGGCATTTTTCTCTAACCCTTCATTGAGATGAATTTCTTCCGTAACCATCGACTTCGATTTAACAACAGAACGCGCATTGGCTTTTCTGCAAATACGAAGCACCTCACGCATTGCCTCTTCTGCATCGTTGGCCCAAAGCACTTTTCCTCCACGTTTCGAGAAATTAGCTTCAAACTGAACCAACATAGATTCAAGGTTCTCTATAGCCTTCCATTTTAAAAAATTGGCTCTGGTTCTGGCCATCTCCAAATCCGCGAAATGCGATTTTCCATCGGAGACGCTGTGGTTATACCGACCAATATTGAAGTTGATGATGCGTCGATGCTTCTCATCGAATGCCTTCTTATTGGCATCGTTTATAAACTTTTCAGAACTACGAAGCATATTAGCATTGGTTAAATTTTTTCTACTCTTTTTTGATGACGGCCTCCTTCAAATGGCGTTTGAAGAAAAGCCTGAACCATGTTTTCAGCAACCTCAACATTCACGTAACGAGCAGGTAAGCAAATTATATTTGCGTCGTTATGAGAACGTGCAAGTTGAGCGAGTTCTTCTGTCCAACATAACGCAGCTCTGATTCCCTGATGCTTATTGGCTGTGATGCAAACACCGTTACCACTTCCACAAATCAGAATTCCTTTATTCTCTGCTGATTCTAACACTTTAATTGAGAGTGGGTGAGCAAAATCAGGGTAATCTACAGGATTACTTTCTGAAGGACCTAAGTCTTCAACTGTGATGTTCTGTGAAATCAATTTATTGATTATCAACTGTTTCAATTCGAAACCTGCATGATCAGAGGCAATGTACAACATGTTATTTAGTTTGAGTTTGTTTCTCGTAACGATGGATAATGATAATACTTATCTCGTAAAGCAACAGCAGTGGAATACTCATCATCAGCATGGAGGCCACATCGTTGGGAGTAAGAATGGCAGCAATAAAAAGATTTACAACAACAGCGTGTCTTCGGTATTTAGCCAT
The DNA here is from genome assembly GCA_943373175.1 of Chitinophaga pinensis. Classification (GTDB taxonomy): domain Bacteria; phylum Bacteroidota; class Bacteroidia; order UBA7662; family JAIXUI01; genus JAIXUI01. The sequence goes on from CALSBM010000045.1 coordinate 21,612, forward strand.
AAAATTAGAGGTTAGTAATCCAATTCTGGCAAGCAAATATGCAATGACTGGTAATTCAAAAATCAACCCTGTAGAAAGTGTAATCATGGTTAAGGTTGACAAATATGAATCTAGCGTGATGGTGTTGGAAACCTCCGCACTAACAGAGTAGCTCCCTAAAAACATAAGGGAAATGGGTGCGATTAGGAAATAACCGAAGGCAATTCCCATGAAAAAAAGCAAACTGAGGTAAAAGGTAAACCCTCTGATTGTTGATCGCTCTTTGAACTTCAGTGCTGGCTTTACAAAACGCCAAAATTCCCAAGCGATATATGGAAAACCTAATATGATTCCAGCAATGAAACTTACCGTAAAATGTTGAAAAAACTGCCCTGACATTTCAATATTAGTCAAAGTAAAGCTTACTTTATCAAAGCAAATCCCCTTCATTGAAGGATATTGGGCAGCGAGGTTGCAAAAAAAGCGGTAAGTAACGAAGTCTAGATTCTTGGGAGCAAACAAGATACCGTCGAAAATGAGCTCTTTTTGAAAAAAAGCAAAAACTGCTAAAATGGTCACGACCAAAGCACTTCTGAACAAATGAACCCTAAGTTCGTCCAGATGCTGAAGGAAACTCATTTTCTTTCCTTCGCCTTCTTCTTCAAATTGGTCGGTATAAGCCATTAATTGAAATCAACGAGGTGTTTAAGCAACTTTTGATAGTGCCCTTCTTCGAGCAGATGCGCCAAATGTCCCGGGTAAAACGCCTCATTTTTATAATGTATGCAGATAGCCTTCCGCAGATTATCTAAATCTAAGTTAGCGACCTCCTCCGGATGACTCAACAAACGGTCAGCAAGGGGTGTTTCTGACAACCAATCGAATTCTGGGAAAAAGTCTAATTCACGGCAAAGCGCATGAAAATCCTGCAATGCATCGTGGTATTGATAGACAATCAATCCTTCGCCATAATCGAAGGCTTCGAACAAGACTTCCTGTCGAAGGACTTCTTCAGCAGCATGCCGGATATCACTAAGATGTTCCGGGTCAAAAATAGCAGGAATCAAGCCTGAGCAGTTGGTCCACCGAAGTTGAAAGGCATCATTGGACCTGAATCGTCGCTAATTACGCCAAAACCCGCTTCGTACTTGTCAATATTATCCTGCAAGGCAAACATCAATCGTTTAGCGTGCTGTGGAGTGAGTACAATGCGGCTTTTTACTCTTGCCTTCGGCATATTGGGTAAAATGCGCACAAAGTCCACAATAAACTCCGAATTGGAATGGGCTATGATGGCCAGATTGGAGTACACTCCTTCTGCTACTTCCTCAGAAATCTCTATGCTGAGTTGATTTTGATCTTCCATAGGGCAAAAATAGAAAAGAGCCGGTCTGTTGAACCGGCTCTTTGCATTACTGTTGTAAGAATACTTAGACTTCCATTTTAGATTCCAGCAGTTTGCTGTATTCTTCCATAGATCCAACGATGATTTTATCATGAATACGAGCACCAGTTCCTGCAGGAATAAGATGACCGACAATCACATTTTCTTTCAAACCGTTCAGTTCATCAACTTTACCGGCAACAGCCGCTTCATTCAACACCTTAGTAGTTTCCTGGAACGACGCAGCCGAAATAAAGCTACGTGTACCCAAAGACGCACGAGTTATTCCTTGAAGAATCGGGCTGGAAGTTGCAGGAACAGCTTTACGATACTGAACAACTTTCAAGTCTTTGCGCTTAAGCATGGAGTTTTCATCCCTTACCTTACGCATGCTAACAATCTGTCCAACACGGAAACTGCCTGAAGCACCTGAGTCAGTAATAATTAACTTGTCGTAAATCCAGTCATTCATTTCTTGAAATTCTAGTTTATCAATTACTTCCTGCTCCAAGAAGGTGGTATCTCCTGGATCTTCTACAACCAACTTCTGAAGCATTTGACGAACAATTACTTCAAAATGCTTGTCATTGATTTTCACACCTTGCAAGCGGTAAACTTCCTGAATTCCGTTAACGAGGTAAGATTGAACTTCTTTTGGGCCTTTTATATCCAAAATGCTAGTTGGAGTAACAGCACCGTCTGAAAGTGCATCACCCGCTTTCACAAAGTCGCCGTCTTGAACCAAGATGTGCTTGCTCAAAGGCACGAGGTACTTCTTGATTTCTTCCTTATCGCGAGACTCGATAGTGATTTCACGATTACCACGCTTGATGTTACCAAATTGAACTACGCCGTCGATTTTAGAAACTACTGCAGGGTTCGAAGGATTACGGGCTTCGAAAAGCTCGGTTACCCTTGGAAGACCACCGGTAATATCTCGGGTCTTAGACAATGCGCGTGGAATTTTACAGAGAATTTGTCCTGGAAGGATAATCTCAGAATCGTCCACCGCCAAGTGAGAACCTACTGGAATGTTGTATGTACGAATAGGGTTACCGTCACCGTCCAGAATCCGAATTGCCGGGTTCTTTGTTTTGTCTTTTGTTTCGATAATCACTTTTTCACGGTGACCAGTTTGCTCATCCGATTCTTCTCTGAATGTAATGTTTTCGATAATCGATTCAAAAGAAGATTTACCGGGGAACTCAGAGACAATCACACTGTTATAAGGATCCCAACTGCAAAGCTGATCGCCCTTTTTGACTTGTTGTCCGGAAACTACCAAAAGTTTAGAACCATAAGGTAAGTTGTTCGACATCACTACCTGCCGGGTCTCACTGTGAAGAAGCCGAAGTTCGCCGGAACGCGTTACAACAATTTCCGCAGGCTCATCGTCTCCTGTGTAAGTAACCGAGCGAACTTCATCCAGTTCAATAACACCATCAAACTTTGCTATAATTTGAGATTCAGTGGCAATGTTAGATGCAGTACCACCCACGTGGAAAGTACGTAGTGTAAGCTGTGTACCGGGTTCCCCAATAGACTGTGCAGCAATTACTCCAACAGCTTCACCAAGCTGAACCATGCGGTTGCTTGAAAGGCTTCGCCCGTAACATTTAACACAAACTCCCGTCTTTGCCTCGCAGGTAAGTACAGAACGAATTTCAACTGAATCTATCGCAGTCGCTTCTATTTCCTTGGCTAC
>CALSBM010000046.1:0-24615 GCA_943373175.1 Chitinophaga pinensis
TAATAGAGGTCAAAAGTGTACCCCTGATGTGCCAATTCCAGCATTGAGTATTAACTTGGTTAAAGACAAAAATTATCTGGGAAGTTCTAGAACGAATCGCTTGGAGCGTGCATTTCAACCACAGGTTAACTTCCGCTTCCCAGTCCATCCTCAAACTGTTTTATCTAATCCGAATCAAGTTTCTTTATTCTACAGAGAAGATGCTTCCACACAGTTTCCTAATGGAAGGATTCGTCCTTTGTTGTTTCATGTTAGCGATACCATTAATGGGTTAAATTCTACGCAGAAAACGTACAATGAGCAACTTCGAAGGAAGTTCTATTATCAAACAGATGAAGATGCACCGTTTATTAACATTACCTCTGTAGAACCGTTACCAGCCGATAGCATGGTAATTCTTCGCGCTTCTATTTGGGTGAAAGAATTAGTAAACAACCTATGGATTCCGGTAAGACTTTCAGCCGCAGATCTTCAGAATAAACGCAATGGCCAAGAAGTTGATTTGATTGAAATTCGCGATACACTTTATTTTAGAAATAGAAATCTTGATCTTCTTACAGGGGGGAATTCAGAGCTATTATTGCGGGATAAAAGTTTCATTGGAAAACGGTATCAGCCATTCCGTGATACGGTTGCAGAATTTAATTTTTTAGTGCCTCCCGGAAATTTATTGTTCCCAGATGATAATAAGAGAAAGTCAGAACTAATCATTCGCCTTCGGCAGAAAACCAACAATCAGGGAGGAGAGGCTTCTAGGATTTGCAACTATTCTTGGTCGAGCGATAGCTTAACACTAAGAATTGCATTAGGTCAGTTAGCCTCGAATAGTTCCTATGCGTTTGTTTTAGAAAAGAGCTCGTTTAACGAGAGTTTAAATCGCGTTCATATGGGAATTGTTGTTAACAGGATAGATCTAAGCACTAGAACGATGCTGTTAACCGCTTTTCGTACCTCCCGATTTGGAACCATTAAAGAAAAGCTTGACCAAATACGGTTGGTAGAAAGCCCGAATAAGCAAGCGGTACAGTTAATTATTCCTGAACCGTTTGATGCGCAAGATTTGCCGGAAGTGAGCATGACTTTAGCCACTACCAACAATACTTCGGCATCGAGTGCTTACAATAACTTTTGGGCATACACACCTCCTACCACTCCTAATGCATATTCATTTGAAAACTATTACAAGGATATTTTCAAAGGAGGTTCAGCGAATGGCATTTCCGATACTCGTTTGACAGAAATTCTATCAGCCTATGGCGCTAATGTATTCAGCAAATTCAATCGTCAAGATTTAGATCAAATTCTACAATACTTCAATGAAACTGAAGCATTTCGTGTTGGGGTGAATACAGAACGTGATCGAATTACGGGTCAACTTAGTATGCTCGATGGAACGTGGATTAATAAACCATTTAGTCCGCTCAATGCGTTTCAAGCTTGCCCAGAAATGAGTATGGATGAATACAATTCGGGCACTTTGAAGTATTCACCAACCGCCAACGATACGGTGATTAATTACCTAACATTAATGGACGAGTTGTTTAATAAAGATTTGGATATTATTGAAAGTATTCAGCCGCTAAGAAATCGACGAGGCCATGAATCAGAACAATTTGTGGTTCAAGTTTCGATGTTAAACTCGCTTCGTCCAGGTGTTTTGCGTTATCAAGATAGCCGAAGACTGAATCTACCACTTAAAAATTTCATTCAAGCTTCCGGTACGGCAACTACTTTCTACGCCAGTGGAAAACGATTTGACCGATTAAATGCAGGTCAAATTCTAAATCAAGGCGATACCTTGGTAAGCTTGGATAAATCAGTAGGTGTTGCTTTAAGCCAAAATGGTTGGATTACTACAGTAAATTTCAGATCAGGAAATTCCAGAGAGTATAAATTATACGATCAAGATTTACCTGCTGATAGTTATTCTATGACCTTGCTTAGTTCGGGACAACTTCATGTGAAAAACAGTGAAGGGCAGGTGGTTTATGTTATGGGGAATGATTTCCTTATTGTAGAACCTTTCCTTGTTGTTTCTCCAGACCGGGTGTTAGATTTGTTTCAGGGAACTTCAACAGTTCAACTTTATTGGTCTTTGTTTCCTATAACTTCTAATCAGGCGCCTATCAATTTCCGACCCTATGCCAATAGAATTGATAGTATCATTAGAAATGCGAGAGCTGATCTTTTGGATTCAATACAAAGGAATTTTAACATCAATCGTTACATCTTTAATTTTTCAGCCTTCCAACAAGCTATGGCTACTAGAAATGATGTTACCAATCATTTGAATAGAAGTTTTAAAGAGTTTCTTTATACAGGAAGAAGATTGTATGTGGGAGATAAACGAATTTCAAGCCCTTCCAGAAACTTTATTCTTGAATTCTCTTCTGCCAGAGAGTTAATTTTAAGAGCGGTTTCAGGAAGCACCGCAACAGTAGTTTGGACAACCCAAGTCAATGATCCAACGGTATCATATGCATTGGTTGATACCGATGGCTTATTAAAATTATTCAGCTTTGCCCGTCCGGAGCCTATTTGGGTAATGGATGGAGTTCGTCCGATTTGTAGCAACTTTGGTCAATTGGTCATGAGAGACAATGGGTTCTCATTGGATGATCACAACAGAAGAACTTACTGGTCACCCACCATTGGCTCACCAGCTATTGGTACCGGGCAGTTTGTATTGTGTGAAGACAATGGATTCCCTCCAGGAATTTCCTCCATTTCCACCTTCAATGCTGCAAACCCAATTACAGCCAGCAATCGATTGGTTGGTGGAGCTAATAACCGATTTAGTTTGTACTTCAATACTTCGCTCAAAAGGTTTATTGTCAGAGATCACACTAATAGGAATAACATTTGGGAATCTGTGGTTATCAACGGAACTCAACCTACATTTCGAATTTCTTCGGATGGCGAATTGATGATTACCAGTGTCAATGGAACTAAGACCGACACCCTCTGGCGGCCTTTTGAATTTGATGTCAAAGCAGCCATTTCGGCTCAAATGCAAATTGATAACAATGGAATTGCCAAACTTACACTCCCTGGGTCGAGTATTTCTATTTATGAGCTAACTTCCAATAGCGCGGTTAATGCGGACAATTATCGTTGGGCAGGCGATTATAGAAGAGGAGCTTATACGCGAGGGGTGTTTAGGTTGAATGTGTCCAGAATAGCTTCGGCTTCAACAAACTCAGGTACTAGAACCTCAATCGATCCATTTAGGAACTTGCCTTCTGATACCATGCTTGTTCCAGGCACTCAATTGCTTTCCATTGATTCTCAATATAGCCTGTCGTTCCACCGACTCACTCATGAGCTTATATTAAGAAATCATGCCCAAAGAAGGGTGCTTTGGAGGGTTGCCCATTCTGCAACAAGCAACTACTTTATGCGACCGGATTCGAATGGGGGTATTGCCTTATTTGCTAATACATTAGGTAGGCCTTCTGTTATCTGGAGCGCTAGTCCTTCAAATGGAAAATGCTTTGGCGGATCGCTTAACTTCCTAAATGGCAATCTGGTACGTGGTTATTCCGGCCCGAATAATTCATTCCCGCTTACATGGGAAACAGAAACAGCGAATGGAGCTATTTCCAATAATCCTTTAGGTAAAACTTTAATGGCTTGTAACAGCAATGCTGTTGTTAATCCTTATGCCGTAAAAGACACCCTTAGAATTAATGAAAGTTTGGCATTTAATCAACAATTAACTTCCGCAAATAGGATGTTTACTTTTGGTTTAAATACCGATGGCAAGCTCACCATCAGAAGAGTTGGTCAATCTAATGCTCTTTGGACCTCTAATAATCCTGCATTTACCAATCCTTGGATTCACTTAGATGTTCAAGGTAGAATAGAACTTTGCTCGGATAGCAACGGAAGACAACCCCTTTGGCGCTCGCATACCTTCCTCGACTCTTGTGTTGGTTCGATGTATTTAGTTATGGAGAATTCCGGGAACCTCAGAATTGCGAGTTCAAGGTCCAACAGAACAATCTGGGAAAGTGGCACAAGCAATGGCACCATTAACCCGAATCCAACGCCGGAACCTGTATCCACGTACTGCCTCGATTTTCAAATTGATCAATTTGTCAACACCTTAACTTTCGCAAGCTCAGCACATGCTTTAACTCAGCAAGGAAGATTGATTTCGGCAGATCGTAGATATAGTTTTGGCTGGTATCCCGATCAGAAAAAGTGGTTAGTTAGGGATCATACTGCCTTGAAATTCTTGTCAGGAAGTGATGAAATCAACGAAGAACGACATATTGTAATGGCTGACGGAAACGGAAGCTATGGAGTGTTTTCGATGAGTGTTGATGCAAGAAGATTATTCTCACCCTTAGATAACTATGGCAAATGTTATTTAAACGGAATAATAAGGATAAATCAGTCAGGTGAAATCGAAACTTTTAGAACAAATCCAAATACGGCAACTGGGTCTGTATTGTTATGGAATTCCAGAAGAGGACTATCAACCGGCTTTCCTCCCTGCCAAGAAACCATCAGCCCGGTTGTAGGACTTACTTCTTTGGGTAATCGGTTAAGTGCTTCTCAAAGAATGCTAAATAACCAGCGATTAGTTTCATCTAATACTCGATATTCTTTGTCTTTTGCAGAATCAGGTTCCCTTATTGGGTATGATCATACTTCCAATCGTGTGGTATGGAAGGTGGAAGCTACTCGTTGTAGCAACCCGCAGCTTTTCTTCCAGTCTAATGGAGTTTTGTCGGTGCAATCTGCTAACAACACCTCGAATGCTATTCAATGGCAAGCCAATAGAATGGATCCGGGTTGTATGCTTGAGCCTTCATTAACCCTTACCGATTCTGGCGTTTTGGTCATTGCATTCGATAATCGGGTGATAGCTAGAGCACCTTTTGGCGTACCCATCACCACCACTTCGCAAGATGGGGTTTTCAATAATCTGATTACCCGTTGCGAACAAGCCAATCCAAACTCAGGCGTACAGATTTTGGATGAATTGACTCTTGATGATAGCCTAACGGTTAATCAAGTGGTCATGTCGCCTAATCGTAACTTCTCATTTGGATTTAATCGAAATACCGGTGAGTTGGTGTTTTATAATCGAAATCTAAACACAGTATCGTGGAGAAGGGCTTTCGCTGGAGTAAACAACCCTTTTTTGGTGTTAGAAGCCAATGGAGGAATGGCGGTAAAATACTTGGAGAATGGAAGAGATGTAAAAGCATGGGCCAGCAACAATAAGTTAGGGGATTGCTTTACTCCCAGGTTAAGGGTTACCAATTCCAATTCAGTTGATATTTTTTCACTTACTTCTTCAGGTACAGAACAAATTCACGCTAGAATTATGGCAACAATTTCAGGATTCTTTCTGATTGAAATGTCGAGTTCAGAAAACTGTGATGAGCTTGAAAATCCTAAACTGGGAGCAGGTCAAACGCGCTTAGATACCAATGGACGTTTGATTTCTGGCCGCTGGCTAGTTTCTCCAAATCGTAGATTTAGTTTACGAGTGGGCGAAAGCAGTGGGCATATCATGCTCAGAGATCATCAAACGAAAAGAGATTTATGGTCCAGTAATCTTACGGTTGGAGCTGATTTGAATTTAAAACTTCTTAGAGATGGTAGAATAGCCTTGTATTATGAAGGCGCCAGAGAAGATTCTATCGTTTGGATCAGTCATCCAACTCCCGGAAAATGCGTCGGAAATGCCTATATGTCTATAAGTAACGGTGGCAATCTAGCTGTTATCATGCCGGGCAAAGGAGTTATTTGGTCAACTTCTACAGAAGGCGCCAAATCTAACTTGAACAAGCCTATTCAGTTTGTGGATCCTTGTGAGACTAACGGGCCATCGCGGGTGAAATATGTGCTAACAACACGCGACACCTTGAGGATGAATGATTCCATCTTCTCTCAAAATCAACAGTTTGTATTACGATTAACGAGTGCTACGCAGTCGGTACAATTGGTTCAATTATCTCAAAATAAGGTGCTTTGGGAATTTGGCTTTAATAAATTCCCGAATTATGTCCGACTGGAACAATCCGGCGCATTAACCATTTTCACTGATGATCATTATGTTATATCAAGAGCTTTCAATAATGTCTTTTCTAGAGGCATATCAAGAGCATTCAATGTTTCAGGCTCGTGCCCTGGTAATATGATAGCCTACATCGCCAATGATGGTAACTTGATTGTTGAATTAGAAGGCAAAGGAGTAATCTGGCAAACCAATACAAATGCTTTTTCACCAAAAGCGCCAGAATTAATTCCGCCATTAAGAGCATGTTCGGATTTGGTTCCGGATGTAGAGTATCCTGCTCGTCCTGCGGTGTTGAGCGGTGCTGTTAACATTACCTTGACGTCTTTAGACTCAGCAAACACCAGATCCAAATTGACTATTCTTCGCTCCGAAAACAATGGTTATGTGTTCTTTTATGATAAACCTTCGCGCCGATTTGTTGTACGTGATTTGGGAGCTTCTAAAAATTTATGGACTTCGTCCTTTATTGGTGGATCCGAACCAACAAACCTCCTGTTAAACCGAAAAGGTAGTTTTATCCTACAAAATGCACAAGGTGCCATCATCTGGAGGTCGAATGCAGATCTCAATTTACCTGCGTTCGATTCACTGGCCTTGCGATTAACGGATCAAGGTGAGCTTCAGATTGAACATATAAGGAGAGGGGCTTTCTGGCGAACCAATACGAGAAATAGTAGGGTTAACACAGATACGTTGATCAGTCCATTCAAACGGGTAGTTGATATTTTGCCAGAGTTTTACTTCACCAGTATTCACGCTAAATCATCGCATCGACTTCGTTTTTATGATAGCAGTACTAGGGCATTTAATTCTATTATGTCGCCTAATCGTGAATTTGCCTTTTACTATTCTGAAGACGATGGTGCCATTGTGGTGAGAAATTTAACTACCGGCACCAATCTTTTAGAAGTAGGGGTGAATAGAATGGCCACTTCCTACGAGTTCAATGGAACTGTTTTGAATGTAAGGGTAAACACGACACAGAGCAATATTTTCCCTTATGTGGTGCATGGAGGTGAGTGGACTTTAAATAATGATGGCCTTTTAGAATTAGTTCTTCGAAATAATCCGGTGGCCTATCTTGATTATGCTGATGGTGGTAGAGTATTATCATACCTGAATAAAAAAGTATTTGAAAGCTCCTTTACTGCTCCTTCTAGCTTAAAACTGAACGATAGCCTAACAGTGGATCAAGCGCTCGTATCGCCTAATGGAACTTACGCCCTCTATTATGAATTTGCAACCAACTCTTTTTTGATTGTGAATAGGTTGACGCAGAGGGTGTTTTGGAATGCTGCAGGGAACAAGCGAATTCCAGCATTCCCTTCAAACGGTGGGGTTTCTACCCTTAGACTTACTACTTCTGGCTTTACAGGAGGAGCAACCTATACTAAATGGGGCCCTTGTTTCAACGGAAAAGGAGCATTCCAACTGCTCGATACCGGTGGGCTTAGAATAATTGGTGGAAACGTACTCGATTCCGACTTAGCAAGAATAACCAACGTCAATAGCAATGTTCAATTTTGGCTCGGAAACCCGGTTAACGGTACGGAAGTTATTTTACAGAACTGCCGATAAAATTTATGTACCAAATGATGAATAGAAACAATCTCACACTACTTCTATTTTGCTGCTTCTTTTCTTTGTCAGCAAGCGCGCAAAAATTCAGTACTTGGGTTAAAGAGGAGCAAGGCAAACAAGGTTTTTCTCCTTCTGTAAAACTCATGACTCGCCATTATGGCGACTCTGTTCTTCTACAATGGTCACCTAAGGAGGCAACCATTTGGATGTCTTTGCTGAAAAACGGCTGGATCTTGGAAAGAGCAGAAGTGGTCAATGGAGTTCCACAAGAGTTCATTTCACTTTCAAAAACAGGCATTCGGCCATGGCCAGTCGATACTTTTCCTAAAGTGATAGCCCAAGACAGTCTCGGGATTGGCATTGCTGGGCAAGTGTTGTATGGTGAATCTATGTCCGAACCTCGGCCTGCCGGTGATAGCCCCATGGATGCCATTATGCAACAAGCTGACGACGATAAAATGCGTCAACTCACAGCACTGGTGGCTATGCAGCAATCCAGAATCGCGGGTTATGCCCTCGGCCTCCGTTTTATGGATCGAAAGGTGGCGAAAGGAAAAGCATACATTTATCGCTTATGGCCGGCAAAACAAGTTGGTGGCATTCGCCAGGATACTACGTATGCCTGGGCAGAGCAAAGTAAACTGAGAATTAATCCTATTTATAAAGTGGAGGCATTGCCAACCGATCGGATGGTGCATTTCAAAATGCTTAAATCGCTATTACTCCCCAATTTTTCTGCCTTCTATGTAGAGTTTACGGAGAATGAAGGCCGTACTTGGACCAGAAGGTTTAGTCAGCCTTTCTTTCTCAATTCGAAGAAAGATTCAATTGCCGGTAATTATGAGGTAATTGCAGATTCGCTCCCCGCAAACTACAAGCGATTTGGATATCGATTTGTAGCAATCGATATATTTGGCGATTTGGCTCGAACTTCAGATCCAAACTGGGTAATAGGACGAGATATGACACCGCCTAGTGTTCCTTTGGTTGAACCTTTAGAGCAAACCGAAAACACGCCCGGCCTTCTTTTGAAATGGCAAAAAGAATTCAAAGATGCCGATTTTTCCCATTTTAGAGTAAAACGAGCGCCCAATTATGAAGGTCCTTATGAAGTACTTTTAGATAATATCAAATTTGAAACCCGGTCTTTTAGAGATTTGGCACCTTTGCAAAATCCAACAGCTTATTACATCGTTTCAGCGGTTGATACTGCCGGCAATGAAGGCGAATCGAGTGCGGCACCCTGGTTTGAAAAGGATACTATTCCACCACCAATACCCGAGGGGCTTGCTGGAAATCTCAATGACGATGGAAGCATAATAATTAATTGGTCCGCCCTTAACCACGAGGATGTGAGAGGGTATGAGTTAGCCGTAAGCAGTTCACCTCTGGGGCCATGGGAGATTTATCGAAGTTTTTCAAAAGAAGAAGTTTCTTTCTTTGATTCTATCCCCCAAAACTCATTGAGTAGGCAGCTTTTTTTCCGCATGAAGGCCTACGACTGGGCTGGAAATCGATCAGATTTTGGGGCTGTTTTGGCTCTCAAGCGTAAAATAAAAACTTGGGTGCAGGCACCTTCCATTAAATCGTATGAAGTTAACAGAAAGACTGCCCTCATTACATGGGCCAATAGTGGCTCTCCTGAAATTCTGGCTCTTCAAGCTTATCGTCGTTCTCTCACCGGAAAATGGACGTTGATTTCTGAAATTTCTGAGGCAAAATTTCAGAAGGTTGGGGTGTTTCAATATGCTTTACCAACTTCAACAGAGCTATTTGCTTTACGTGCTCTAGATGTTGATAGCAATTGGTCTGATTTTTCAGATAGTTTACTCGTGGAACCGTTTGTAGAAACTGCTCGAAAGCCATCTAAATTGAAAATGCCTTTGGTACAGCTTCAAAAGGACTCTTCAGGATATTCGTTAAATTGGAATGTTGAGCCAGATAATTCTACAATTTATGTAATGATTGCAGATAACAATGCTGAAAACTGGGAAATAGCTGCATCTGCTCCGGTTAATCAGGGTAAATTAATGTTACCGAATTCAGCTATTGCAGGTAAGCGCTTTTGTTATAAACTGATTCGGGATGATGGAGAGGAATCTGGTTTAAGCAGTACTCAATTAATTCCATAAGATGAAAAAGAGCTATCACCTTGTCTTTTTCTTATTGGTGCTGTTTATTCCCAATTTTGTTCAAGCACAGGAAATCTCAACATTCTTAAAACAGAAAGCTTTTACCCTCAATGGTAGCCTATCCGGAACCATGAATGGTTATTCTTCCTCCACCTTCAACCCCAACATCCGCCCATTTGGTTACTCCCTAAATGGAAACATCAACATCGGGATTTACGGCTTTATCATTCCAATCAATGTATTCGTAACCGATATGGTCAATGGGTATCAAATTCCATTCAGCCTTGTTGGCGCTAGTCCTACTTATAAACGATGGACGTTTCATGCTGGAATTCGGAACTTGAACTGGGGGCAGTTTGCCCTTGCAGGTGCCCCAATTACGGGTGGTGGTTTGGAGTACAACGGGAATAAATTCAGGTTTGGCTTCATTTATGGCCGCTTAGCCAAGGCCGTTGCTGAGGATACGCTACAGCCAGCACAAGCAACGCCTTCGTTCGAACGCTGGGGTTGGGCCGCGAAAATGGGCTTCGGGTCACTTTCAAATAGTTTCGATATCACCATCCTTCGCGCTGCCGATAACCTCAATTCCTTGCCCTATGTGCCTGTGAAAGCAGATATCCAGCCGCGAGAAAATCTCGTAACTTCTCTAAGTTGGAAAAAAGCTATTAACCGATACTTACGCTGGGATGCCGAAGTGGCTTCTTCCATTTTTACCCGTGATACCAGGGCCGCTTCAACTGATTTAGAAAAAGACCTGCCCGGAATAGAAAACCTCTTTTGGATTTATCAGCCTCGGCTTTCAACTCAGTTTTACTTTGCAGGTCTTACAGGATTAAGTTTTCAATACCGCAACGTTGGCCTTCGTTTTCAGTATAAGCGGGTCGATAATGATTTCACAAGCTTGGGTGCTGTTTTTATTCAAAACGATGTCGAGGAGTATTCAGGCAGCTTGAATCTTGGATTCTGGGCCAATAAAATCCGATTTAACGTTACAGGTGGTCAACAACGCGACAACCTCAACTTTACCAAAGCCTCCACTTCTAAACGTGTCATTGCTTCCGGAAATGTCTCGTTTAATCCGGTAAAATGGTACGGGCTCGATGTCTCTTATAGCAACTTTCTCACCGACCAACAGCAGACTGCTCGCCGTCTTTTTGACACCGCACGGACCGCTTTGGTTAACGAAAATCTTTCCATAAGCCAACGCTTTAGCTTCAACAATCCTGTACATGCCCGGAACTTCATGGTCATGCTCAACAGAGCGGCCATCAACGACCTCAATCCTACTGCCAGCCGTAACAGCAGTGGGCAAACGCTAAGTGCAGGGTTAAGTTTTTCTTATAGCCACCTCAAGCGCCAGATGGGGATGAATCTAAGTCTCAACTACAACCAAACGAGCTTTCGAACTATTGATGCTTCCTTCATGGGAGCCAATGCCGGCCTTAATAAAACGTTTTTCAATGGAAAACTCGGTACTAGCATCAACTTGGGATACGGGTTTAACTATGCCAATGGGGAGAAAAAGTCTGGAAACCTAAACGGCAGCTTCAACGCCAATTGTAATCTAGCAAAGAAAACCAGCCTCGCCATGTCTGTGTTCGTGATGAACAACGAAGCAATCAGCCTTACCACCCCGGGGAGTGGCGAAACCCGCGCAAGTCTTACCATTACCCAAGGATTTTAGCAAGCATTACGATTATAAAAAAAGACCTATTCACTCGCAGATAGGTCTTTTTCTTTTTTGGGCGTGCCCCGCAGCCTTAGAGGGTAGCATGTTAATCATTCCGGCTTTCGGGCTGCGGGTCGGGCCTTTTCCGGGGTTCCGTACCCACGGGGCTGTCTTCAGCAATTCAACAGGGTTTTTTACCTTAAAAAGTTGCGAACTCCTGCCCCGTGGGTACCCTGCTTCGCAGGCCCTCCAAGTCCCTCACGCATCCTCTTACCAACAGGACCGCGTTGTTCAACAACCCATTTTATTCAATGGGGCGAGAACATTACAACACGGTTTTACTTCTCTTAAGGGATTACAGCTTATCGATGGAAGCTAAACAACTTCACCATTTACCCACACTTTCCAGACGGGCGATTGTCCGTAATGGTATGGGATAAAGGCCAAAGAAGGAATTTTCTCTGTAAGGAAGAAATCGGCAGGTGCACCAGCGCGAATTACGCCATGAGTATCGGCAACTTCCATCGCGTGAGCTGCATTAATAGTTGCAGCATTGAAAATTTCCTCGGGCAACATCTTGAGGTAAAGAGCTGCCAGTGAAAGTACAAATGGGTAATTGCCGGAAGGAGAACTTCCTGGGTTGTAGTCGGTTGCAAGTGCAACGCCCAGTCCAGCATCGATCATTTTTCTTGCCGGAGGATAGGCGATACGCAAGAAAAAGGCTGTACCGGGCAATAAAGTAGGAATCGTATTGCTCTTAAGCAGTGCCTCAATTTCAGCCGGTCCCGTAAACTCTAGATGGTCAACACTCACCGCCTGATGAGCAACTCCAACCTGTATTCCTCCCGAAAAATCCAGTTCATTAGCATGGATTTTTGCTCTGAGGCCATTTCTAGCTCCTGCTTCTAAAATCTGATGTGTTTCTTTTGGAGTGAAGAACCCTTTGTCGCAAAAGACGTCCACATAGTCTGCAAGCCCTTCTCCGGTGATGTTCGGAATCATGCTGCAAACAAGATCGACGTATTCCTGCCTTCTGTTCTGGAATTCCTTCGGAATAGCATGTGCACCCAGGAAGGTCGCTTTAATCGGAATCTTAACGCTCGTTTTAATTCTACGAATCACCCGAAGCATTTTAAGCTCCGATTCAACATTTAGCCCGTAACCGCTTTTTATTTCAACAGCAGTGGTTCCGAGTTTCATCATGCTTTGCAGCCGAAGCATAGCGCTTTCGAAAAGCATTTCTTCTTCGGCTTCAGCCATTCTTTGTGCTGAATTCAGAATACCGCCACCACGTTGAAAAATCTCCTCATAGCTCAACCCCTTTATTTTATCCACAAATTCGGTTTCCCTACTTCCTGCAAACACAATATGGGTGTGAGGGTCGCACCAACCGGGAAAAGCAAATCGTCCTGTCCCGTCGATTACCTCATCTGCTCGTTCCGGAACCTGTTCGCCTTCTTTCCCAAAAGAATGAAAAACGCCGTTTTCAACCAGCAACCAAGCGTTTTCCAGAACAGGTAGGATGGACATCTCAGCGCCTTTTCGAAGCGATTGCGGAGCATCAGCATGTTGTACAATGCCTTTTAATCCGCGGATAAGTAGCGATTTCATAATTAAGCTATTGGCCTTGAGCTAACGAATAGCCGGGTTTTTCGCTGAAGTAATAGAGGTTTTCAGTTTTGATGAAGTCAAATCCTGCTGCATAAATCGCTGCAAGTTGATCCATAATGTCTTGATTGGTAATGCCTTTCGACTTGTCTATTGCCTCAAACCTGCACCGCCAATGGTCTGTACAAAAGGTTTCAGGTAAGCCGTTCGGCCATACCTTTACGCCTCTGTTCGATATCACCACAAGTTTTAGGTTTTCGAGCGTAGTAGGATGAAGTGTTTGTCCTAATTCTTCTGCTGAACCACTGCTGTAATCGAGGAAAATGTCAACACCCACCAGCCGCTTTACTTCGTAGTTCTGGCTTAGTTTCCATTCAGAAGGATTAATTCTATTCACATTTTCAGCATAGGTTACTATTGGCATGGTCGAAGGATGCTGCCCCAAACGCTCGATAACAGCATTGGCAAATGCCTGAGTTCCTACTAATTGCTCGCTTGAGTTTGATTTGTAAACATCCGCAGTATGGATACCATCTTCGAGTGTCTTTAACCAAGCATTATGAATTTTTCCGGCAACAGAAGGCTGGTTTATATGAACCAACATGCTGATAGCCGAAAGCAACAAGCCTGAAGGGTTAGCGATATCCTGTCCGGCAATGGTTGGAGCAGAACCGTGAATGGCTTCAAACATAGCGCAACGGTCGCCGATGTTGGCTGAGCCACCGATGCCTACTGAACCTGAAATCTGTGCAGCAACATCTGAAATAATATCGCCATAAAGATTGGTAGTAACTATCACATCAAAAATCTCAGGAGTATCGGCAAGCCTTGCGGTTCCTATGTCGATAATCATAGAGTCTGCTTGAATTTCAGGATATTCCGTAGCAACTTGGTTAAAGATTTCATGAAAAATGCCATCGGTCATTTTCATGATGTTGTCTTTAACGAAGCAGGTTACCTTTTTACGCTTGTTATTGCGTGCAAATTCAAAAGCGTAACGAATGATTTTCTCGCTTCCGGGCTGGCTTATCAGTTTCAAACACTGATACACCTGGCGGGTTTGGCGGTGTTCAATTCCAGCATACAAATCTTCCTCGTTTTCTCGAATAATAACCACATCCATCTTAGGAAAGCGGGTAGCTACAAACGGATTATAAGAAACGCATGGCCTTACATTGGCAAACAAGCCCAATGTTTTACGAGTAGTAACATTTAAACTTTTGTATCCGCCGCCGAAAGGAGTAGTAATAGGCGATTTCAGGAACACTTTGGTTCTCATCAGCGATTCCCATGAACTCTCTTCAATGCCGGTACTTATCCCACGGAGATATACTTTTTCTCCAATGTCGATGGTTTCAATCTCGAGCGCTGCGCCTGCTGCTTCCAGCACACGAAGGGTTGCGTTCATGATTTCAGGACCTATTCCGTCGCCGTAAGCAACGGTAATGGGGGTTTTAGCAGCCATAGGATTTCGTTTGGCCGCAAAAATAGGGGATTAACGCCCTTCTGAATCCTGGTCGTAAATACTTTTGACTTGTTCTATGCGAATAAATTCAAACTCTACTCTTCGGTTCAACTCCCGATCTGCATCGGTTTTTTCTTCTTTAATTATCGGTTTAGTACTGCCGAATCCTTTGGCTTCGATCCGGTTTTCATCAATCTGACCAGTTTCAATCAGGTATTTTTTAATGGAACTTGCACGCTTTTCTGAGAGAAGCATATTGTTTTCTGCCAACCCGCGAGAGTCGGTATGTCCGGAAATACGAATTCCCATCGAGGGGTTGTCGATCAGGAAGGAGACGAGTTTATTGAGGTCTTCTTCCATTTGTGGACGGATTTTATCAGAATTGTTAGCAAATTCAATGCTCTTGAACTGAAGTTTCATCAACGCAAGACTGTTGGTTTGCAGGTTAAAGGTGGTATCGCCGTTCAGCTCAAACTGCCGTTCAACCCTGAAGAAATCTTCGCCCTGAATCACCAGGAGGTATTTTTTGTCGTTGATTAGGCTAAAATCAAAACTTCCATCCGACCTCATAAATCGTGGCGCAACTTCAATCCCCGTTTCTAAGTCAATAATCGAAACGATTCCCTTAAAGGCTTTGTCAGTCAAAGAATCTGTTAATCGCCCACTAAAAGAAGTAGTCGCTAACGGCTGCCCTTCCATGGGCAACGGATACGAGTAGAGGTCAAGGTTTTTATTGTCATTATCTAAAGAACGAGCGTAATACAAATTTTTAGATTCGGCGTCAATGGCAAAATAGTACTCATTGCCGGGGCCATTAATTAAAGGCCCGATGTTGTAGGGGTCGCTCCAGTCTCCTCCTGAATTAGTGGACTTAAAGATGTCGTAGTTGCCGAAGTTAACGTCTTGTCCGTTAGAGCTGAAATACAGAATCGGGTAATAGGGATGATAAAATGGAGAAAGCTCTGAACGATTCGAATTAATGGTCGGTCCGATATTTTCTGCTGCTTGCCAGCGTCCATTTTTATCTTTTACACTATAATAAAGATCCGTTTCGCCGAATCCTCCTGGCCTGTTGGAGGCGAAAAATAACGTATCACCGGAGTGGGAAAGAGTAGGATGGGAGTCCCAGTCAGGGCCGTTAATGTTTTTACCCAAGTTTTCTGGCTTACTCCAAAGGTGGTTTTTATCGAGCTTCGAGATATACAGGTCGCAATTACCATAACCGTCTGGTGATTTACACCGAGAGAAAATCAAGGTTTTGCTATCCGGACTGATGTAAGGAGAACCTTCGTTATATGCGCTGTTCATGGTACTAAACGGCTGACTCTTTCTCCAGTTTCCGTCGTCATCTTTCAAGGAATAAAATAAGTCTTCATTCGCACCTTGATAGGTTACATGCCTTTTAGAAGTGAAAACCAGGGTGCTTTGCTCTATATCAATGGTCGGTGCATAATCCTCAAGGTCAGAATTAATGTTGTCGCCCATGGAAGTAAATACGCCAACCGGTGGTCGTAACGTATCAATTTTCTTACGCTGCTCTAACAAGTCATAATAGTACTTGATAGGCACAAAACGGGTAGATTGATAACGATTGGCGTTGTTATAGAAAAGCCGAACGGAATCCAACTCACTGTTTCCGCTCCTCAACAAAATTCGATAAAGCCTTAAGGCATCGCTCAGGCGATATGCTTTTTCGTACAACTGAGCTAGCTTCCAAACATAATCGGTGTTACGGTTAAGATTAGCCAGATTAAACTCACTGACGTATTCTTCCAGTGCTGTTATCAATTTTAATTCGTCTCCACTTACTTCTAACTGCCGGATTTTTTCCTCGAGTTTGCGATTTCCGTAGGCTTCTTTATTGAGTAAGTTCTTGAATCTGAATGAAGAAGGATTGTTCTGCCCTTTAATACTTGGTAGGCAGGTAAATAGAAAAAAAAGAATTGCTGTTGCTTGCTTAAAACGCATCTTGACTAATATAGGGTCTTACTACTAATTTTGTACGCTATGAATAAGCGTTTTGTTTGGATTGCAGCCATTTTTCTTGTTTCTGCTTGGCTTTGTGGACTTGCGGGAGCCTGGACTTACCAACATTTAAGCAAAGATAACGCAGGCGGAACACCCGATTGGTTTAGTTCTGATGCTAGAGTTTTCAAAGCGTCGGATCGACCAGTATTAGCGGGCGTTGTCCCCGATTTTGTTGATGCCAGCGAGAAAAGCCGGAATTCAGTGGTTTTCATTAAAACAGTTTCTACCGTTCCCCAGCGTTCTTTTTCAGATTGGTTTTTCGGAGATATGTTTTCTCAACCGCAAACAGTAACCGGCTCAGGGTCAGGAGTAATCGTTTCGGAAGATGGCTACATCGTTACCAATCACCATGTTATTGAGAAAGCAAGCAAGATTGAAGTTATTCTAAACAATAAACAAGGTTTTGAAGCTCGATTAGTTGGCGCTGATCCCAGTACGGATCTAGCTTTACTTAAAATTGAAAGTAAGAAGCTCAAGCCGGTTTCCTTTTTCAACTCTAACAATGTTCGGGTTGGAGAATGGGTGCTGGCGGTTGGAAACCCTTTCAACCTCACCAGTACAGTTACCGCGGGGATTGTGAGTGCCAAAGGCCGAAACCTGAACATTGTAAACAACGTTTTTCCGATAGAGTCATTCATTCAAACTGATGCTGCTATCAATCCCGGAAACTCCGGTGGTGCTTTACTTAACGTTCAAGGAGAACTCCTTGGAATTAATACGGCGATTCTAAGCAGAACGGGTTCCTACAACGGATACGGATTCGCTATTCCATCTAACATTGTTCAAAAAGTAATGCGCGACCTGAAAGAATACGGCTCTGTCCAACGGGCTTTCTTTGGTGCGGATGCCCGCGATGTGGACTATACCATTGCCGAAAAACTCGGAATAAACGAACCTAAAGGAGTATTTGTGGCGGAAGTTCTCAAGGAAAGTGCAGCCGAAAGAGCAGGATTGAAGAAAGAAGACCTTATTCTTAAAGTCAACGGTGTAGAAGTTAACAGCAAAGCGGAGTTCGATGAACAACTGGCGTATTTACGCCCCGGCGATCAAATGAACCTACTTTTTGAGCGAAAGGGAAAACAGGTTCAAGCTTCTGCTGTAGTAACCAACAGCGAAGGAACTACTACAGTTATAAAGCGAGAGAGCGTTAAATCAGAGAAACTCGGTGCCGAGTTTGAAATGATTTCCAAGGTTGAACGCGATAAGTATAAGGTGAAAGGCGGCGTGAGGGTTACCGGAATTACTCGTGGTTTTATAAGCCGAATTGGATTGCCCGAAGGCTTTGTTATAACCCATTTAAACCGAATTGAAATAACCTCTATTGCTCAACTCACCGATGTGTTAGAAAATATACGCGGAAATGTGGTCATTGAAGGGGTGTCTGAAAACGGGCAACGTTCTTATTTCCAATATTACGCTTATTAGATTGGCGGAAGTTGTGGATGGAAATGCACTCAAGGCTTTAGTACTGCAAAAGGCTAAATCCCAGATTCAAGAACGATTGAATAACCTTCGAACCTCCATTCAGGCAGCTCAGCAGTCTGCGAATGAGGAAGGTAAAAGCAGTATGGGCGATAAATACGAAACAGCCCGTGCGATGGCACACTTAAATACTGAAATGCTTGGTACTCAACTTAGAGAATCGGAGAAAATTATTCAAGCGTTGGAACGATTACAGGATTCGCATAGTGAGCAATTGTCTCATGGATGTTTAGCCCACTTTACAAATGGTTGGTTCTGGATTGCTCCCGGAGGCGGCAAACTATCGGTAGAAAACCACGACATTTTCTGGATTTCTACCCATGCCCCTTGGGCTAAGCATTTTTCGGGTATGAAGGTCGGAGAAGTGCGTGAGTTCAACCGGCAATCTTGGAAATTAGAAGCACTTTACTGAAAAAGGAAAGTTATTCGCTTCTCTGTTCTGGAAAGAATAGCTTCTTCAGATTTCTTATCGGAAAAAGCTATTCTGCTTTTACTGCGTTGATTAAAAACTAAAAGTTCCATCCTTTCACGCACATTGGCGAATCGCTCTGCATCAACCAAGTCGGTTATTTTTACCTCGCTTCCGGGCGGAACGAGGGTAACTAATGATGGTTCCCTCATGCCGGTAAATCGGTGCTCTGCTCTCAAGGTATCAGAAAGGGTGTTTTTTATCCAGACTGATGTTACCCAAATTTCAGCGCATTTCATTACCTCATAACGAGGGTTAACCGCCGGGTTAGACAATGCTTTGTTAGTGTCGAGGCGAACGGAAATCATATCCTCATGACTTTGGGATTTCACATCCACCAATTTGCCTTCCGGGTCAAAGTAATGGGTGCTGTTATACCACTGAATTCCTGCATCGGGGGCGGAGGAATAATAAACGGTATGCACAGCTCCATTGGCATGATAGGTAAAATCGACACTAGCATGGCCGCCATATCGCCTCGTTTCCCGCTGGTAGATGATATTCCCTCTGCGGTCGTACGCAGTGGCGGCTCCTCGTAGAGGATGGTCAGCGATTTTACAGATGCTGGTGCTTATTTGACGCGTGCCCTTAAAATAAGAAAACCGACACTTGATATCGTCAGGAGATACCAAAGCCGGTTTAGTGGTTGGGGTTGAAGGAAGGGGTTTCCGTTTGGTTCTTCTTGACTGTGCATTTACAACCAACGTGCTGATAATCAGTAGGAAAGTGAGTGCTTGTTTCATGTTTTCAGCTTTGCTATAATGATGCCAGATTGAATCTTTCTACCAGAATTTGTCTTTTGATAAGCGATTACCGCATGATTTCCTACCCAATCCTCATCAATCCTCGCAAATCAACGGGAAACTACCCCATTGAATGTTGCTAACAAGTACCACAAACAGCAGTCGAACTTCCTAACAAATCATTACCCCATTCAATCACGGAACTCCCATAAAGAACCTGTTCATTCGCCAAGGATCTATTCAAATGTTTGATTAGAAATCAGCCTTTCGCGAAAGCGTAATCTTCCAGATAAGTGTAATACTTCCCTAACTGTCCGTTTTGGGTGATAGTCGCTTTTTCAATCATAACCGATTCAGCACCTTTCATCAGCAATTCTGGCAGAACATGGCTAATCAAGTTATGGCTAAACTCATGAGAGGCATCTCTTGGAAGTTCACAAGGAAGATTATCTACTGCCATAATATCAATGCTCTCTGGGGAGTAAGGCGCCGTTTCTTGTCGAGTATGGGGATTGTAGCCCATCACAGGATCTGAGATTGTTGTTGAGCGCAAGGTAGCCGGAACAGAACCTCCTATATCGCAACTGATGTCGGCAATGGTTTTCATTTTAAATTCAGGAAGTGCCATATCATCAAGCCGGAAATGACGCGGTGTTCTTACGTCCCAGTAAATGGTGTTAATCATAAGATCCGAAACACGGGCATACTTCATAAACCGGCTTCGGTGTTCCTGCGGATGTGCATAGAAGTAATCGGCGTCCCAATCTCGATTTTCATCCAAAGGTTTATAAAGCTCTTTAGGCCGAAGTACAGAATAAACCGCTTCGCTGAAATGTTCCTTGAGCAACTCCTTGGGAGTGACCATCGTTACACCCGCTGCATTAAGCAATTCAATCGCTCCAGAACCGACTCTTCCAGAGCCGGTAACCACTATTTTCATAGCCGGAAGTTTAATGGAAGAATACAATGCCCGGAGTTCTGCATAATCTTCGCAATGGTGTGCAGCCTTCAGGCTGAATTTGCCAGTGCGTCTGCCATAAGCCAATAACCCGTTATGTGCACCAACAATTCCGGCAAAATGACCGAAGGCTACCGCACGCCTTCCGTTGTCGAACGTCAGCGTTTCATAGTCGATCATAGTGATTTGCTTTTCTAGCAAAGCCTGAATGAGCTTTTGGTTATGCGCCTGTTTTTTTATGGTGTGGGAAAAGAATAAGTACGTTTTTCCCGGAATCAGCATATCAATGGGGACTTCTTTAACACCGAGAAGGATATCGCAATGGGAGAGGTCGTCGCTGAGTTCAACTCCGTAAGCCTGATATTCTTCCGAAGAGAAGGAGCGGAGGGGAGAAGGTTGAACAAAAATGCGCAGACCGGAATATTGGCGCAGCAACTGCCCGGCATGTTCCGGAATTAAGGCCACGCGGTGGTCAATCGGGACTTTACCTTCGTGGATAATTCCGATAGAAATAGATTGTTTGATTGCCATTGCTGCAAATTTCCGGATTTATCCTTTCCTTTTCGACTGATAATGTGTAATTGCGGTCTTTTTCCGGATATTTGCACCTCTCAATTAGGGGGCTGACCGGTATCGACAGCTTGTGTTCATTGACAGTAAGCACGCCGAGTCTTGGCCTTTAACTCGTAAATCCGAAGGGCCACGCCATAACCGGCAACAACAATTCTTTCGCGCTCGCCGCCTAATCAAAGATTAGCCGAGTGCTGTGCCGCTCTGCCTTCGCCTTTCCAGGTGGAATGTCGGCGCATCGTTTAAGTAAAGGCTGGGTTTTAGGGAGCATCGACCTGAGACTGAGATTTAGATGATACGGATCGAGCCGTGAGCCCGCTGGCAAAGCCTGATCCCGACAACCTTTACAGCAGGCTAAGCGTGTAGAAAGCTCTCAGTGCCCTTGTCTGGACGCGGGTTCGACTCCCGCCAGCTCCACCATCAGCCGAATCTGTAAAAAGGTTCGGCTTTTTTGTAGCATCACGGCACCACGTCAGGCAAGAGCTCCAGCCAAAATCCTTGTCCTGGGGCTTTTTTTATAAGGTGCTGTGGCTTCTCGGATGAATGTTAGCGGTTGCCCTTTTCTTTATCCTTCGATGTTTTCTCTTTTTTTCACTTATCCATCGCGTTTATCTATTCAGTTATTTTCCAATATCCTGTCTTATCGCTACCTATACGTTCTATTTTTCTGTTATTTCCAAGTTCCTTAATTTTTCGTCTTACGGTGCTTAAACTCATTTTTAAGCGTTCACTAATTTCTTTAGCTGTTATATTCTTCCTGTCGCCCCTTTGGTTATCGAACATATATCGCCTAATCTGTATATCATTTTAATTTAATTAATGGAATGGGCTAAAGCCCATTCCTATTCAAAAAATTGCTACCATCTGAATTGCTACCATTTGAATTGCCTCCATCTGAATTGCCTCCATCTTTAGATGGAGGACATAAATATTGAAATTCATCATGGGCTTTAGCCAAAATATTATCCTCTAAATTTCTCAAAGCCATATTTTGAAATAAACCCATCATATTCTTGTTCAAATGTTCTTTTGTCATGATGTTCTTCCTGATTTTTAATGTATTCTCTTACCTTATCTAACACTGACTCCGATACAGACACTGCGAAATATTCATCTTGCCATTCAAACTTCTCCTTAGTGAGGCTGTTTTTATTGATCCAAAATGAAGATTCTCCCTTAATCAATTGCATCACCTTTTGGATAGTTTGGTCAATTCCTAATGAAACCAGACAATGACAATGGTCAGAGTAACCATTGATAAAATCAATGTATATGCCTTTTGCTTTTGCATTTTCCCTTATGTGATTCCACACCTTTATCCTGATTTCCTTCGAAGCCAGATAGGGATACCTGTTTTTAGTACTCCATACAAAGTGTATGTAAACTTTTACATAGGCCATAAACTATAATCCTTTTTATTCTTAAATGATTGCAAATGATTTTTCAAATGATATCTCAAGATTTTCAATGTTAGCCTTTCTATCAGAAACCACTGGTTTGCTGACTCCAAAATAATCAATTTTATATCCCTTCCAAACTGTCTAATGGACTTTTCAAAGTGCCTTCAACTTTTATGGAGTGGTAGAGGTAGATTTCCGAGTTTTGTTTATAGCATAGCCAGATGTTTACCGGATTAGGCTGCAACTGTTCTTTTTCTTTGAATGTGTTTATCATTTCTCAGCAGGCGCTGTATAGCACAACTGTATAGATTCTTGTTCAGTGGCTTTTGGTAGGAGGGGAGGCTGCTTGGAGAAATGTTGTCAGAGGGTTTTATTGTTTTATCTGTGTTGGAAGTTTAGCTCTCGACAGTAATTCATTTGCCATTTTTAACTTCTCAGGAAATAATACTTTCCCTCTTAATTTTTCCAATTTCTTGTCAATTTTGACAAGTGGAACTTTTGCTTTGTTTAAATCGTCAATGCTCATTATTTATGTGTTAATGTTTTTTTTTCTCGTAGCTAAAAATCCAATGTAATCTTCTCCAACAATGAATTCTTCAAAAACTTCATCCTTCGTCAATCCGTAAACCCAAAAATCTTGTTTCAATTCTTCAAGGTTGTTCGAAATTCCCATTCTATACAATCGTGTTCTTGCTTCATTGCTTCCTGTTGCAAAAACGTTTGCTTCTGGATATTTTCCTGTAAACGCATATTATGTTGATACAACAGTAGCTAAAACCTTCAACCCATCTCCATTATTTGTTACAATCTTATCGTCAATTTCATTCGTTTCTTCATTGAAATCTCCAAAACCTAAATTATAAAACCCCTTTACTGACATTTCAGAGTACTGAATCACTTTTTTTACTTTACCTTTTATTCCAACGCTTTCAAACTCAAAGAAGAATAGTTGTTCTTCGGTTGAATAATTATATCTCGGATATTTCATAAATCGTACTATTTTATAAGGTTAGAATATACAAAATTTATCTAAATCTTTAATAAGCGGTGTTTCTGTAAAGATTCTGCTAACTATTTGCACCATTAAAAAGTTGGCGATTTCGAAGCACAAATTTGACTACTAACACTGAAAATGAAACAAAGCACAAAGCTTCAAATAACCGATGAACCGCCAATTTCTTATCAGTACTGCTGAACCGAAGCCTTGCAGGCGAGGCTAATGGCGTTAAAGCCGCGGCTTCGTGGAGGTGGGTGCTTATGATCATCTTTCGAACTGCTTGCGCTAATATACTGGATAGACATTCTATAAGAAAGAGGTTCGTTGCCCAGGTTGTATGCAACTATACACCTCCCAAAACCGCGTCACGCAAAAGCACCAGTCACGAGATTTCTTTTGAGAGCTTTTGGTAGGGAGAGCCGAACCAACTCGGAGGGATGTTATGAACAGGTATTCTATTCGTTTTAATAGGTGTAGTCCCCATTTTCTGTTATTTTTATATTTAATTCTTTTGAGTCATTTACAAATTTGTCATAGCCGATTTTAAGATTGTCCCAAAACGAAATTAACTCTTTACTGTCTTTGTAATTGGCTCTATATGTTGACATATTTTGGTTTGTCATTTTGAAAGGAAAAACGTAAATCGGAATTTTACTTTGTCCATTATTATGAGCGTAAACGGAAAGTAAATATATCTCTTTTATAAGGTCGTTTGTCATTGGTAAACAGCCTATGGTTACGCAAGAACCGTGAATAAAAATGTCACCACCTAAATTGCTTGCTTTACTTTTTCTTTTGTCGGCAAGATTGGGGTAATTAAGTCCAAGAGATAGGAAGAAACTACTACTGGGGTTAAATCTATTAATATAGTAAAAGCCTTCTGGAACTTGACCATCACCTTGCATTCTTTTTGGTCCAAGTTTTCCTGAACGGTTACAAATTTTATACGAATGAATTTTTTTGTAAGTCACAGCTTGCTTAGTTTTAGCGTATAAATCCATAAGGTCATTGTCTTTGTATGCTACCAAAAGCAAGTTGAGGTTGTCGATAGAGATTTTATGTTCTTTTAATGTCTTTTCTAAAAGTCCTTGTTTTTCCATTATAGCAGTCCTTACTCTTTCATGCTTTTTTTGTTCTGTTAAAAAGCTTGTCCGAATAGTAAAGGAAAGTAGAACTATTCCCAAAATTGATATTATTACTGTCTTAGTCATAAGCTTGTGCATTGTGTTTGGCAACTGCCCAAAGGACGGGAATTTTACAACAAATTGGAATCGAAAAATCAGTGTTTTTCTAATCATAACACTTTCTTTGAAGCATGAAAACACTCCTTAAGGGTAGGAGCTATTGTTTCCGCCCCCTATTAAGTCAGACTGATTAGTGATAAATTTAACTAATCATGACCGAAGAGAAAGCACCTCGAAAGACGAATGAGGAGAAACAGGCTATCCTCCAGGAAGCCAAGGAGAAGGGCAT
>CALSBM010000047.1:0-24531 GCA_943373175.1 Chitinophaga pinensis
AGATAAAAGAAGCGATTAGTCAGGTACTTGATTTGTAAGCC
The DNA here is from genome assembly GCA_943373175.1 of Chitinophaga pinensis. GTDB lineage: Bacteria > Bacteroidota > Bacteroidia > UBA7662 > JAIXUI01 > JAIXUI01. Next base: position 42 of record CALSBM010000047.1, read on the forward strand.
ATTGCCGGAGTAAAGAAACTTCTACCGGTTTTATAACCCCGAAGGGGTGATATTATTATAGAAAAACGACACCCATTATCGTTTAACCCCGAAGGGGTGATATATTTATAAAAATTCAAATACATATTCTTCCTTAAATTCAATTTTTCAAGCAAATCTTGAAAATCGTATTTGTATGATTTACCAATGAGATTATCACTGCCTTTTACGGCAAATACAACCTGTATGTATAATTGTGAAAATGTTCCAGCCATTCTATTTCACCCCTTCGGGGTTTTGCTTAGGGTTTGATGCATTTGCTATAATAATATCACCCCTTCGGGGTTTTGGTTTGGGTTTGATGCATTTGCAATAATAATTTCACCCTTTCGGGTTCTTTTGCTCAAGCTTGACAGCAAAAATGATTTGAATTTAATCCTTACAGGGCAATATTCCATGGCTCTCAACACATCTGCTTGGTAGGCTATGAATAACCTGCTTTCGTTTTGCACTAGACCGAATTTGCGGTCTGAGAGGGTTACTTGCACGTTGCCGAGGTAGTTGCTGAGTTCGTATTGCTTGTTTCCTACAGTTAGGGAATATTCCGGCCAGGTTTCTAGAGGGGTGGTAAGATTTCCTTCCGGGTTTTGCGGAAAACAAGCTCCCAATGTTATTCGCATGAAAAATGAATTATTTCTGCTTTTAAGCATGTGAGAAATAGTTTTTAAGGGAGGAGTAATTAAGGAAAACTTCGCATCTGCGGGAAATGCTTGTGGTTGTAAAGGATTAGATTCTTTTGAAATATGCATCTCCGTTATCAGTTTTATTACATCATCCAAACAAAGTAGGAACTGTGATATCGTTTCTGGTGAATTTTGTCGGTTTTCCGGCAATCGATTTAATGTTAGAATTTTTCTTTAAAAAAGAGGTCAATTTTTTGCTTTCCCAATTCAATTTTAAACCAATTAATATTTCTCTGGTAGTAAATGCACCGTTATTTAAAAACTCCAGTATTTCTTTTTCTATATTTCTTTCTTCACTTTCATTCAATTCGCCTGGTTGAGCCTGTTCAGAAAATGAAGAAGCGGTGCTAATTATTGAATCCATTTTTTCACCCTCCCTATTTACCGCAATCGCACCTAATTCAATTAGCTTCCGGTTAGCATTATTCTCAAACGAGTCAGGATATCGAACATAAACTCCACGTCCTCTTTTCAATCCATCGAGAGCGCCTTCCCACGTTCCTCCTTTACTGTCGGTTTCTGCAACATAGATTTCCTTTGCCAACCCGTAGATGTAGGCATTTCTGGCCATGGCTAAACCAACCTCCCAGCCAGCCTTGGGAAAGAACGTGCTCAATACCAACAAATCTCCATTAACAATGGGTTCGTAGTACTTCTTAAACCCGGATTGAAAGGTTAAAATACCTTGAGGCAATACGATAATACTCTTTCCGTGGACTTCTAAGGTGCTGTCCAATGCTTGTTTATCTACGCCTTTGGCAAATCCGCTGACCACCACCTTAGACTCAGCTACACATTTTCCGGCTACGTGGTCGGTAAACTGCAAGGCGTTTTCTCCCGCATTTCTCGATCCAACAATAGCAACGGCGTCCTCGTTTAGCAATCCTTTTTTGCCTTTGAGGTATAAAACCGGAGGTGCGCTTTTTATTTTCAAATTCTCCTTTAAAACCACCGGATAATCAGGCGAATTAATCGGAATAAGGTGGAATCCTTCGTTTTGCAATTGTTCCGCTATAAATGCTAAGCGAGGCATATCGGCGCGAGCATTTTCAAGATCTGCTATTTCCCGGTCTGAAAAAGAATAAAGTGCTTTCCAATCCGGTTGGGTTAAAGCAAAGAATTCCGCCCAAGAGAGTTTTAGTTCGTGAATAACATGAATGATGAGGCGGTTGATTCTTTCTGTTGACCACCTGGGGAGATGTGCTACCGCAATCCAATAAGATTTATCTAAATATTCGCTCATTTTCAGTCCGTTAAATGGTCTCCACCTACTCTTTTTGCTATTACTAAAGGGGCTATGCAAGAAGCACCAAGGCGGGTTAAGTATAGGCCGATTTCCTTGATGGTGTAACCGCTGTCAAAGATATCATCTATCAGCAGAATGCTTTTACCTGCAAATGCTTCCGGGTTGAGGCAGGAAAACTTCCCATGAACATTCTCTTTTTTAGCAATTCCGCTCTGAAAGTTTTTTTGCGGTGATGTTGGTGCTGTTTTAATCAAGTCATGCGAAAGGGGAATGTCGAGAACTTGGGCAATTTTCGCTGCGAAGTGTTCAACTAAATTGCCTGATTCTGTTGGTGGAACGTAAAGCAACCAATCAAAATGGGTAGAACCATAGTGCTTGCGGAAGGCCGTTAGCGTAAGCCGAAGCAGCCAATCGGGAAAATCGCCACCGCGGTTGTATTTAGAATGGTGCAGTGCTTGGCCAACATTCGAAACTCCATAATAAGAAGCGGCCACTCCGTTCACAATATGGCTTTTGGCACTTTCTACTTCCAGCACCGGAAAGTTGGTCTCTCTAAAGGCTTGCAACTTGGCCATCATCGCTTCGGTTACTTCCAATTTAGAATGCCAATGGATGTCGTTGTCACAAGTATTGCAAATTCCCTGAAGGGTATCACCAAGGTAATTGCACAAGTACTGCATCCGGCAGGAGGTAATTTGGGTGTATTCAAGCATGCTTTCCAATTCCTGATGCTGGGCGTTTCTCAACGTTTCAAATGCTGTAAAATTTAAAGCGGGAGCATCCGGGTTGAAAAAGTACTTTTTGCTTTTTCCTACTACTTGCTCATTGACAAGGTTTTGATCGATAAGGTCTGCCAGTATTACTTGTATTTGATTTTGCTTGAGGTTAGTGATTTTGATGATTTGATTTCTGCTTAATAATTCCTTTTTGATAGCGGCTATCACCCGTTCATATTTATCGAGAGTGGGTTTGCTGTTGTCAATAAAAGATTGAGGCAAGGATGCGTCCTCATGGGGGTTATACAGCAGAATAGCAAATGCTTCCTTTCCGTCGCGTCCGGCACGCCCAATTTCCTGGTAATAGTGTATAGGGGATTGTGGTATTTGGGTGTGAATGATGAATCGGATATCAGGCTTATCGATGCCCATGCCTAAGGCATTGGTAGAAACTATGCATTCATACTGATTATTAATAAAATCAACTTCAATGCGTTTTCGACTTTCGGCGTCTAATCGACTACTATAGGCAGCAGAATTGATATTCAAGAATTGCAGCCAGTTAGAATACAGCGCGGTGTTTACTTGAGTCCCGGTATAGACAATGCCTGTTTTTTGAAGTTTAGGAATGGTTTTCGCCAGCCAAAAAAACTTTTCATCTTCGCTTTTCACATGCACCACAAACAAGCGGAGGTTAGAACGCATCAGTTGCCCACGAATAGGAAATAAGTCGGAGCCCACTTGTTCAATAATGTCTTCCTGAACCCTTCTTGTAGCGGTTGCGGTGGTGGCTAACACCGGAAAATTCTTGGGCAGCAACCGCACCAGGTTAACCATCCTGCGGTAGTTAGGCCGAAAGCTTTGACCCCATATTGAGATACAATGAGCTTCATCTATTACCACCATCGCGATTTTCATTTCCCTAGAAGCCGAAATCCATTCGGCGTTCTCCATGCGTTCCGGGGCGATGTACAACAAGTCTAAGTCGTTGTTTTGTGCCCTGGCAACGAGAGCGGCATTTTCTTCTGCTGTTTGGTTGGAGTTGATAGCAGCAGCTCGAATGCCTTTCTCTTCCATGCTGCGCACTTGGTCGCGCATTAGAGCAATCAACGGTGAGAATACAATAGTTACACCTTCTAATTGTGTTGCGGGAAACTGAAAACATAGCGATTTGCCAAAGCCGGTTTTCTCAATCAACAACACACGTTTACCTTCCAGCAAGTTTTCTATGACTTGCCACTGTAAGTCATGAAATTTAGAGAAGCCAAAAAGGGTTTGTAAGGTAGATTCTGCTTGTGCGCGGTTCATTTTATTATAGGGTTAACAAGTTATTGGTTAGGTTGAAGGATAAGGTATGGAATATAAAATGCTGAAATATACTGCAAATCGCGCACATCAAACACTTTCGTGTTGCTGCTAACTTCTGCCCTGAAAGTTGTGTTTCCTTCTATTCTCAAGGAGTTTTTCAAAGTGTTTTAGATATCTTAAGAGCAGTAATTAGAAAAAACTCAAAAAGTAAGAAAGAAATAGGTGGCCTTGATATTCCTTCTTTTAAAACTAGCATTGGCCATTAAGTGTTGATTTTTCTATGGCGGTATATTTAATCTCGGGGGGAAGTGGCCACATAGGCCGGGCGTTAGCAGCACGATTGAATGCGACTGAGAATGAAGTTCGGATTCTTGCAAGAAAGCGCAGAGGGATTCCGGGCGTTAAAGAATATGTTTGGGCACCGGAAAAGGGCAGGGTAGAGATTGAAGCGTTTCTCGAGGTTGATTTTGTGGTCAACCTGGCGGGTGCTGGCATCGCGGATAAAAAATGGTCTCCTGAATACCGCAAAGAATTGGTTGAAAGCCGGATTAAAGCGACAGCTATGGTGGTTGCCCAAATGCAAGCACTTTGTCCAAATGCGTATTTACTTTCGGCTTCCGCTGTGGGGTATTACGGCCCTTGCGGGGAAAATTGGGTTACAGAGTCGCAAAAGCCTGCCCATACGTTTATGGCCAAGTTGTGCCACGATTGGGAACAAGAAACGAGAAGCTACACGGAGGCTGGTGGCGATGTAGGCATTTTACGTATAGGCGTTGTGCTGGATGCAAAAAGTGGGGCACTCCCTAAGTTGGCGAATCCTTGTCGTTGGGGAGTTGGAGCAGCACTTGGTTCCGGAAAGCAGTTTATCCCCTGGATTCACCAACATGATTTGGTTTCGATGATGATTTTTGCCTGTGAACACCGGCTTAAAGGGGTCTTTAATGCTACAGCACCTACGCCGGTTTCTAACCGGGAGATGACATCAGCTATTTGTAAAGTGCTGAATCGCCCCTACTTTTTACCTAATGTCCCTGCTTTTTTGCTACGCATGGCCTTGGGGGATATGAGTGCGGTGGTGCTAGAAGGCCAGCGTTGCGAAAGCAAGAAAATAGTGGGCGCAGGCTTTAAGTTCAGGTTCAGCCTACTGCATGAAGCATTGAAGGATTTACTTTAACGACCAGTATTTCGCGCAAGGTTTTTTTTTCACGCTAAGGCGCAAGAGCCATTTTTTCACGAAAGGACTCTAATGGAGTTTCGCTCTATACTTTTTGGTTTTGGATTTCCTGATAATGAAATTCAGCCTTAAATAATCTTGTTATTCTAAAGCCAAAAACTTCCGGTACACGATTTTTTGGGCTTCGTCGGTTTTATCCATTTTCGAAGAAGTAAACCGGATGAGCGGATTGGCCACTAACGTTACAGGAATTTCCAAAAGCTGGTCTTCTCGAATAACAGTGAACACCACTTTTTCTCCTGCTGCAAACCGCGTTGGCACTTCGCTGTTGAGGTCAGTAATGCGGCGTTTGTTAATGGCAATGATTTCATCATTTACATTCAGCCCATCGTTCCAGGCCGGACTATCCCGCTTGATGGTGATGATCACCGGCTTTCCGTTGGTCATCCGGTACTGTGCGCCAAGGTAGGGTTCTTTGGTTCCTTCATTCAGGTTTTTCAACTGCACTCCTAGTTTCTGGAAATGCCCGATATGATCCATGGGCTTCGTTCCGAAAACATGATCTTTAAAAAAACTGCGAAGGCTTTCACCTCCAATTTTCACTACTTCATTTTCAAACTCCTGATCGGTAAACCCACGCTTTAGTTGTAGCGCGTAGCGTTCGTATAAGTTGCGCATAACATCGTCCAGGCGTTTTTTACCCTGAGTGAGCCGGAGCAATTCAGTGTCGAGCCAAAAGGCGAGGTAACCGCCTTTGGTGTAATAGGAAACGCTGTTGTTCTGGGTGTTTTCGGTGGTACGATAATATTTAATCCAAGCATCAAAGCTGGATTCCGCTACCGATTGTACACGGTCGCCGGGTAGGTTAATCAGGTAGGTTGCATCGCTCACAACGGAGGCAAGCATCTGATTTTCACTCATTAGCCCGGCGCGTCGTAAAAGCAGATTGTCGTAATAGCTGGTAAATCCTTCTGAAATCCAAAGTCCGTGAGTGTAGTTTTCCTGCCCATAATCGAAAGGACCTAATGCTATAGGACGCAGGCGTTTCACATTCCATAAGTGGAAATACTCATGTGCCACTAACCCCAAAAATCCACGATAGCCTACTTCTGTAAGGTAAGCTTCAGGATTGGTTTGTAAAGTAGTGGAGTTTAAATGCTCCAATCCACCACCGCCATTGGGAATGTGGTGAACAATAAACAGGTAGTATTTGCAAGGATGAGAACCGAATACTTTTACGGCTTCGTCCACAATTTTGGTGACGTCCTTTTTGAGTTTTTCTTCTTCCCAAAACACTTCTCCGTACATGGCAAATTCATGTTCAACGCCTGCAGCTTGGAATTTGAATGTGCGGTGATTGCCTATTTCAATCGGGCTGTCGGCAAACACGTCGAAATCAGGAGCAGTGTAGCGTCCGTCTGAGGTTTTGTCTAAAGAAGTGCTGATGGTTTTGAAGGCTTCAGGTTTACGAATGCTGAGGCTTATTGCTTCCTGAACCCTGCCTTTTACGAGCATAAACACAGAAGTACCGTTGATATAGGCGTGCTTGCTATCGAGGAAAGAGCTGCGAACGGAAAGTTCAAAAGCATAAATTTTATAGCGAACATGCACTAGGCCACTACCGCTAAAGCGCCAGGTGCTTTTGTCGGATTTTGCAACTGGAATATCTTTTCCGTTGAGTTCAACCTTTACCTCTTCAACAAATCTCCCAAACTCTCGCACTAAATAGGACCCCGGCGCCCAAACAGGCATTTGAATATCGGTTGTTTTCGATTTGGTTTCGAATTGCATTTCCACTTCGAAATAGTGCGTATGAGGCTGGCTCATCGACAACGTATAGCGGATTTCCGCCTGGCCTGTTAGTGCACTTATGAGCAGTACAACAAAAGCGAATATTGAATTACGCATGCCCTAAAAATAGGAACGGGAATTTAATCTCGGAGGAAGATGCGACCAGAGCAGTAACATTCCTCTTAAGGAGAGGTTAATAATGCCGGGTATTTCATGAATTTGAAGACCTTTGTACCACTTAACCACGGGCGTTTTCATGTTTTTTCGAATTACACTTCTGCTTTTTGCTTTTACGCTGAGCCAGGCATTTGCTCAAACCCCTACTGTTTGGACTTTTAGGCAATGTGTTGAGCATGCGCTTAAGGAGAACATTACCGTAAAACAGGCTTTGCTAAACCTGCAACAAAACGGCAATGATTTAACCAACTTAAGGCTTCAGCGTATTCCGGCTGTGAATGCAACAGTTAACCAAAACCTCAACACCGGACGTGTGATTGACCCCTTCACCAACACGTTCAATGAGCAAACCATCAACTCTGCTTCGTTTAACCTGAACAGTTCTGTAACACTTTTCAACGGTTTTAGTCTGAACAACAGCATCCGTCAACAAGCCAATACCTTTATTGCCGGGCAGTATGATTTGGAGTTGACCCGCAATAATATGGTGCTCAGCTTGGCAAACTTCTTCCTACAAGTGTTGCAGCAAAAAGAATTAGTCTCGATGGCGAAAGCCCAGCGCGATAATTCTAAAGCACAAACCGAAAGAAACCAGAAGCTTTTTGATGCAGGAGCGCTTCGTGCCGATATTCTCAACAACCTTAAAGCGCAATTAGCGAATGATGAGTTGAACGTGGTGAATGCTGAAAATGCGCTTCAACTCGCTAAAGTCAACCTGCAATTGCTGATGATGCTGAAAGTCACCGACAACTTCGACATTCAAGCACCAAAACCAGGCGTAGAGAATTATACCCGAGCACTGGCTGCCGGTATTGATGAGCTGTTTAAAGAAAGTGTTAGTCGGAATCCTCAGATTAAGGGAGCAGAATTCAGGGAAAAAGCTGCGGACTATGGGGTTAAAATAGCTCAGGCTGGGCATTACCCGCGCTTAAACTTGTTTGGAAACCTCAACACGCTCTGGTCAGATTCTCGAAAATCATCTATACCGGGTTCTACTGTTCTCCAAGTGTTCCCTATCGGCTTTGTTGGCAATAGCCTCGATACAGTTTTTGCTGTACAAGGCGTTCCTCGCTTCCGAACTACGGCTTTCGGCGATCAGCTTTCGGATAACCTTGGAACCACTGTTGGTCTTGGGCTAACTATCCCTATTTTCTCACAAGGACAAATTCGCAATAGCGTCCGAAGAGCCAATAACAACCGGGAACTTGCTAAGCTGAACACGGAGCAGCAAAAGAACAGCCTCTACCAGGACATCGCTCGAGCTTTCACAGACTTTAAGGCCACTATGCTTCGCCACCAAGCTAACCAAGAAAATTTGAAAGCGCAGAAAGAAGCTTACCAGTTTTCTACTGCCCGTTTTGAGCAAGGAATGTTGAACTCAGCAGATTATCTTCTTGCTAAAAACAACGCCCAACGTGCGGAAGCAGCGTTAATACAAAGCCAGTATGAGCTAATGTTCAGAGAAAAAATTCTTGAATTCTATCGGGGAGGTAAGGTTGATATCAACGACTAAGCCCAACAGAACCCTCTGCTAACCTTACAAATAATACCTTTACAGTGTGAAGCGTAAACTCAAACCTCTTCACCTGCTGCTCATTGCAGTAGGTTTGCTGATTATCATAGCCATTGTTGCAAAAAAAGCAGGTTGGATTGGCGGTGAATCCTTAGAAAATGTAACCGTTGAAAAGGCCGAGCTTCGCGAAATCGTAGAAACGGTGATTGCCAATGGAAAGGTTCAGCCTGAAACCGAAGTCAAAATTTCATCTGAAATATCAGGAGAAATCATTGCACTGTATGTCAAGGAAGGCGATTCGGTCAAGAAAGGACAACTGTTAGTCCGAATCAATCCCCAGCTCATTCAAGCAGCCCTGGAGCGCACTGAAGCCGCTGTGAATAACGCGAAAGCTTCTAAAGCTACTGCTCAAGCTCGCCTCAAGCAAGCTGAAGCCAGCTTCCAGAATATCAACCTGAGTTTTGCCCGTAACCGCAAACTATACGAGCAGAAAGTAATCTCGGATGCCGAATTCGACGCTGCTAAAGCACAGTACGAAACCAGTGTTCAGGAAATAGAATCTGCTCGCCAATCCGTAGCTGCTGCCGAATTTACCATCAACAGTGCTTCCGCAGGAGTGAAGGAAACTCGCGAAAACCTATTACGCACAACTATCTACAGTCCCATGGAAGGCATTGTAACCAAGCTTAATGTGGAACTTGGAGAGCGCGTTGTGGGTACTGCTCAAATGGCAGGAACTGAGATGATGCGCATTGCCAATCTTAATTCCATGATGGCTAAAGTAGATGTTTCCGAAGCAGATATTGTTCGCATTTCTATTGGCGATACGGCTGATATTGAAGTGGATGCTTACCCTGGTCGGATTTTCAAAGGGGTTGTTTCCGAAGTTTCCAATTCCGCTAACTCTGCAATGGGCGCAGCATCTGCTTCCGACCAGGTTACCAACTTCGCTGTAAAAATCCACTTAGTTAACAGCTCTTACGCCGATTTAATCCGCAATCGTAAAGTTCCTTTCCGCCCTGGCATGTCGGCTTCTGTTGAAATTCATACTGATATGATTTCCGGCATTGTTGCCGTTCCCATTCAAGCAGTCACTATTCGCTCGTTTAATAGCAAAGGCGAATTAAGCTTATTGGAGAAATCAGCATCGGAAGGTGACGAAAGCGAAGAAGAAGGCAACGCAGAAACCAACCGTAATGAACCATCTAATCGGAATAAGCTAACGAATCAAGAGGTGGTGTTTGTCGTCGAAAATGGAATGTCGAAGGCAGTGAAAGTAAAAATCGGCATTCAGGACGATGCGTGGATAGCCATAACTGAGGGAATTAAAGTCGGCCAAGAAGTAATTTCCGGACCTTACAGCAGTATCTCGAAAAAGTTGGATAACAAAACCAAAGTGAAAAAGGTAAGTCGTAAGTCCTTGTATTCCAAGGAGAAATAATGAAACCGATATTCGCAGTTATCGGTGGAGGTAGCTGGGCAACGGCGTTGGTTAAAATCCTCACCGACAGTAAGCAATCGGTTTATTGGTGGATGCGCGATCACGAAGCAGTGGAGCATATCCGCCAGTTCAGCCGCAATCCCCGATACCTCAACACGGTTGAAATCAAGCTACGTCGCGACCATGTAAGCACTAACCTCAAGCGCATAGTTGCGAAAGCAGATATACTCATCATGGCAGTTCCTGCTGCATTTCTTCGGTCTGCATTGCAGAGTATTAAGCCGGAAGAACTCGTCGGAAAAAAGGTTGTATCTGCCATTAAAGGCATGATTCCAGGCGAAAACATACTCATCGCAGACTACTTTCACCGCTTTTTCAACATACCTGTCGAAGACCTTGCGGTTATTACGGGGCCGTGTCATGCCGAAGAAGTAGCTATGGAAAAACTAAGCTATCTAACCATTGGTTGCGAGAAACCTGAACTTGCTCAATTGGTGGCCGACTCGCTTGCGTGCCGTTATATACGAACTCATTCATCCGAAGACATCTGGGGAACTGAAATTGCGTCGGTCATGAAAAACATCTTCGCTATTGCAAGTGGTATTACGCACGGATTAGGTTACGGAGATAATTTCCAAGCAGTGCTTATTTCGAACGCCATTCAGGAAATGGAAGTTTTCCTGAAGGTTTATCATCCCATTAACCGCGACATTAAAGGCTCTGCTTATCTCGGGGATTTATTGGTTACTGCCTATTCCCAATACAGCCGAAACCGCACTTTCGGAAATATGATTGGACGCGGCTATTCGGTGAAAAATGCCCAAATTGAAATGAACATGATTGCGGAAGGGTATTATGCTGTTGTTTGTATAGAAGCACTTCGGGAGAAGTTCGGATTATCTCTTCCCATTACGGAAGCAGTGTATCACATTCTCTACTTAAATGCGCCTCCCCGCCCTGAAATAGAACGCCTTACCCGAAAGCTTAGCTGAGTGGCAGGTACAAACTAAAGGTGCTGCCTTTGCCTTCGGTACTACTTACCTCCAGCTTTCCCTTGTTGATTGTTGCATAGTCTAAGCACAGACTTAGCCCTAAACCAGCTCCTTTCTCGCCACCTGTGCCAAAAGTTGTGTGATAAGTATTTAGTTTGAATAAAGAATTCAATACATCTGGCGGCATTCCTACGCCTTTATCAGAAACATTAAGCCGAATTTGAGTATCTAAACGCTCAGCGAATAGGATTACTTCTGAATCAAAATGCGAGAACTTCAACGCATTACTTATTAGATTTCTTAAAATGAGCTGCAAATGGTTTCGATCTACCATTACCGATAACTTCGGAGGAATTTTGTTTAAAATCCTAATTCTTTTTCGCTTAGCCTGCCCATGAATAACCGGAAGCAGTGATTCAACTTCTTCGTACAGGTTTATGGAAGCAAATTCCGGCTGTGAGTTCCCCTGAAACTGTAACATCGACCATTGAAGCAAGTTGTCGAGGAGGTTCATCGATGCTCCAAGCTGGTTCTTGACTTCCTCCAAAAAATACTCTTTTTCCTGCGCTGTTAATTCAGACTGATTAAACAGTTCCAGCAATCCCGACAAACTGGCTAATGGCGCCCGCATATCGTGGGAAATCACCGAGAACATTCTGTCTTTAAGCTGATTCAGGGATTCAAGCCGGGCATTCGTTTCTTTCTCTACAATCCTTCGTCGTCTTTGAAAATCCAGGGAATACAGGATAAGCCCCAGAAGAAGTACTAACGTGATAACCAACACACCATAAAGCCGATTCAAATACGCTTTTTGCTTGATATCTGATTGAAGGGAGTCAATTTCCTTTTGCTGGTACTCTCGTTCTAATTTTAACAAAAGCTGGGAAGAGTACTTCAAATTTTCAATGCTGTCGTGGCCTCTCTTATTTTCAAAGTATAAGTTCTGGTAGTGAAAGGATTGGTTGAAATCGCCTTTCATTCGGTACCAATCGGCTAACTGTTGGTACAGTTCATAAAAAATACGCTCAAAGGCAGCTCCCTTAGGCCACGATAAAAAGGCGTAGCGTTCTGAACTATCCAACGAAGCTTTCCATAATTCCCATTGCCCGCGCTTTCTCGCTATTTTAGCTAAGAGCATCCAAGTATTGGATACGCTGCCATACATTTTAAGTGCTGTTCCTGTTTTTAAATCAATATGCAGGTACTTCAAAGCTTCTACGGTATCGCCTACTTTAAGAAGAGCACTGCCCAGGTTGCCCGACATCAGGGATATCCATACCGGAATGTGATTTTTTTGCGCATAAGCCAATCCTCTTCGATGCCATTCTACGCTTTTTCGGAACTGGCCGGTTTTGGAATATAGAATGGCTATATGAGCATAGGAATTTGCGGTACTTCCATACTCATTCAGTTCTTCGAAGCCTTTCAGCGAAGCTTCTGAATACTGAATAGCCGTGGGTAAATTATTGAGGTACTCGTAGTTCCGGCTTCTCCAATCATTCAAAATAGCCAACAAAAGGGTTGAAGCTGGCGGCAAAAAATCTTGAACTAAGGATTCCAATAGCTCTATACTTTCTTTACCTCCTCCCTTACCGTACAAAGAAGTTGATGCACCATTAAGAAGCTTAAAATAGAGTTTTTCATCTACGCGCTGCTGACTTGCCAGTCGGCAAATTCTGCGCATGATGGGCTCTAAACCCGAGAAAGGTACCTTGTTGATGTTTTCTGTAATTCGGGCAACGATTTGCTCCTTTTGGCTTTGTTCTTCAAGACGAACTAAGCTGTCTAATTGCTGGCGTACTAACGAAAAAACAACCTCTGATTCCTTCTGTTGGGCGGATAGTGAATAACAAATTAAAAGAAATCCGATAAGAAATAGAAAATTCCGCATCGGACGAAAGATAAATAATCTGCCAATAAGATTAAGGAAGGTTATCCCGATTTCTTCATTTGTTTTTTTACAGATTCTTTAATGATTCTCATCTCGTTTTCAACCGATTTTTGGTATTTCTTTAAGAGAATCTGTTGGTCGGTGTCTAAAGACTCCCTGTAATATCGTTTGGTTGCGATTTTATGGAGCTCGTCGAGCAAATTATTGAGCTGATCATTGCTCAGGTGAGCGTAACTTTTAGTGCGTCGTGTTTCCTTCTTGGATTGACGTAGCACTAACTCACGCTGAATAGAGATTTCTCTATCCAATTGCCTAATGTCGTTCTTGTACACAAATTGGTAAAACAAGTACACAGTTGAAGCAAGTATCAATACTAAAAAGAAAATTTCTACCAAGTCCATTTGAGGCGCTAATAAAAAGCAATTGTTTTTCGAAACCGTCTAATCCTCATTAACCTTGAATGAGATTCGACGAATGAGCGAAATAGCCTTTGAATAAGTTATCCCTGTGTTGAATTTCTATTGTATTCGGTCATTGCCGGTCCTATACCATGAACAGGCCAGTACTTACAAAGCGAAACCACTCTTTCCACTGCTTCCTTCACACTCGTTAGTTCTTCTGATTCAAAAGGAGATAGCACATAGTCTGCTTGCTGTCCTTTTCCAAAATTATTTCCAACACCAAATCGCAAACGGGGATATTGCTGGCTTTGAATTAAAGCATTGATGCTTTTCAAGCCATTATGACCACCATCGCTGCCTTGTGCCCTTAACCTTATGGTTGCAGTTGGCAATGCGATATCATCAGTTATCACTAACAGCTTATCTAAGGGTACCTTTTCGCTTTCCATCCAGTACCGTACCGCCTTACCGGAGAGGTTCATAAACGTATTGGGCTTGAGCAGAATCAACAGCTTACCGGCATGTTTGATTTCAGTAAAACTGCCATAGCGGCCATCCCTGAAAACAGCACCGGACGCCCCCGCAAGGGCGTCCAGTACCATAAAGCCGATGTTGTGGCGGGTATCGGCATACTCCGGACCTGGATTTCCCAGGCCAACAATCAGGTATTTCACCCGAAAAAATGGGGTTAAGCGTTACCGCGAAGTCCGCGTGGTACGTTTACAATACAAATGGGGTTGTTAGGAGCATCCAGAATCTGATAGTTCTCCGCTTGTACTTCTTTAACACGAACAACTTTTCCAAGCTCTAATTGGTTAATATCGATTTCGATACGCTCAGGAAGGTTAGCCAGTAATCCTTTTACTTTCAGACGGCGCATATTGGTTACCAATTTACCACCGGCGCGAACACCCGGCGAGGTACCAACATAAGCAACCGGAAGCTGGGTTTTCACCGGCTTGTCGTCGGTAACTTCCATGAAATCAACGTGCATGATAGCATCAGAAACCGGATGGAATTGCTTCTCTTGAATGATGGCTTTGCTCTTCTTGCCTTCAACTTCTACCTCAACAATGTAAGTATCGGGGCTGTTGATGATTTGCTCGAGGTCGTAAGCTATGGCATAAAAATGCGTTTGGCTATTGCCTCCGTAAAGTACACAGGGAACATAACCACCGCTGCGGAGCACCGCTGCGTCCTTCTTCCCTACGTTCCGGCGAACGGAACCGCTCAATTGGACTGTTTTCATTGTATTTAACTATGGGTTTTTACGAACTGATATTTCAAACAAATGGCTGATGGAGGTGTTCTCCGTCACACTTTGTATGGTTTTAGCGAAAATTTCTGCTACGGTGAGAACCTTGATTTTGGATGTCTGCTGGCGCAATGGGATTGTATCGGTAACAACTAATTCCGTGAGAGCAGAATTCTCAATGTTTTCGTAGGCTTTTCCGGATAAGACAGGATGGGTACACATGGCACGAACACTTCTTGCGCCTTTTCTCATCATCTCATCTGCGACTTTGCAGATAGTCCCTGCTGTATCTACAATATCGTCCACGATTACCACATCCCTATCCTTAACATCACCAATCAGCGTAATGCGTTCGATGACATTAGCCCGGGCACGGGTTTTATCGCACACAACCATATCGCATTCCAAATGCTTGGTAAAAACCCTTGCTCTTGGAGCAGCACCCATGTCGGGAGCTCCAATGGTTAGGTTTTGCAACTTAAGTTGTTTAATGTAAGGAATGAAAATGGTGGACGAATCAAGATGATCAACCGGAACGCTGAAGAAACCCTGTATTTGTGCAGCGTGTAAATCCATTGTCATCACTCTATACACACCGGCTTTAGAAATCATATCTGCTACCAAGCGAGCTCCAATTGCTACTCTGGGCTTGTCTTTTCTGTCCTGCCTGGCGAGACCGAAATAAGGAATTACTGCGGTAATGTAATGGGCTGATGCACGCTTGGCGGCATCTATCATCAACAATAGTTCTACTAAATTGTCCTGTGGTGCAAAGGTTGACTGCACCAAAAAAACATCTGCACCTCTTACCGACTCATTGAAACACGGCTGAAACTCTCCATCGCTGAACCTGCTCAGGGATTTATCTCCAAGCGGAGTTCCATAAGCACGAGCAATCTCCTCCGCCAAATAGCGCGAAGATTCACCAGCAAAAATCTTGGTTGGTCGGTCAGTAGCAGTAGCCATAAGTCCCGGAAGTGGTGCAAAGGTAGGGAATTAATCCCTTTATTCAGTGTTTCCTGCTTCGTTGAAACGACTCACTTCACATCTACCATCACCGGGAAGTGATCAGAATAATCGGGAGTTAAACGATAATAGGCCATGGGCGTGAGCCGGGGATCATGAAAAATATAATCAATCCGAAAAGCTGGCAATGGCCCATTATAGGTGCTGCTCCTACCTGCTCCTGCTACGATGAACGGATCCGTTAAGGCGTTTCTGAGTAGCCTGTAAACGTAACTGCTTGGCGGATCATTGAAGTCGCCCATAAGGATTACAGGATGAGGCGACCGGCTGATGGCTTCGGAAAGCCCCGCAGCCTGCTGACTTCGCTTCAATACCGCTTCCTTAATTTTCCGCAAAACACTAGCAACTACTAAGCGCTGTATGTAAGAATCTTCCTTCACTTCATTCATGTAGGAATACTCTTCTGTCCGTATCATGTTGCTTTGTAAATGAATGTTGAAAACCCGAAAAGTATCGGTTGGAAGTACGATGTCGGCATAAATGCAGCCGTTAAGCTTCGATATCTTTCTCAGCGAAATACTCCCTTTTCCAACAATGGGAAACCGACTGAAAATCGCCATTCCTTGCGCTTCATTATCGGTTTTTCGGATTATCGACACATGGTAATAGCGATAACCACTGTCAGCCAGATTCTGAGTAAGCTTCTGTTGCCAGCGTTTTCGTAAGTAAGAAGAATACTCCTGAAAACATAAGATATCAGGACGGTATCGAAACAATAAATTCCTTACCGAATCAATGGTTGGCTGAGGGTCTTTGTTGTTGCTGTGGCGAAAAAGCTGAAGATTGTACGTCATCAACCGCACTTCTTCTTTATTTTTTTTTCTTATCTCCCCTGCTGTTCTCCACTGAAAAAGCGGACTGAAGTATGGTGAGCCAATTAACAAACAAACCAGCGAAACTAATGCTCGCTTGCCTCTCCGATTTATTAACCAAAGTGTAATAAATACGAGGTGCCCAAATACTAAAACGTATGCGAGATAGCTTAAAAAGTGGACGGGCCAAAAAATAACAGGATTAACCCAGCCGCTGAGGTAACAACACAAGCTGAGGATAACCCACAAAAGGTTAAGGCTAAAGAGTGAAAAGCGCAGTTTTTTTAAGAACCCTGCACTCATCGTGTTTCTTTTCTTCCTCCCGCTCTAAACAAAGTTGCCTTTTCTTCTACTGATAGCGCATCGTACCCTTTTTCGGATATTTTATCTAAGATGGCATCAATTTCTTGCTGAGTTGGGCTTTTATTCGGATCTGGCGGGACGGTGGTTTTCGAAAGAGGCGGGCGCGAATTCGATACCACTTTCTTCACAACCTTAGGCTTTCGCTGGATAAAACGGAGTAAGCTATTCATCCAAGAACCCAAATCGCGACCCTGACGTAATTGCTTGATATATACAAAGCCAAAAGCTGCTCCACCTAAATGTGCAAATGCCCCGCCTGCATTATCCCCGGCAACCGATAGTAAATCCAACACGACTGAGGCCAATGCCAAGTATTTTAATGGCACATCGCCAAACAACAACAATCGAATGCGATATTCAGGCAAAAGCGTGGCCGCACCAACCACTATCGCTAAAACCCCCGCAGAAGCTCCAACCGCGGTTGCACTAGAAGCAACGTTGCTGAAAAGCGGGAATAGGTTGTAGGCTATAATGAAAAAAACTGCCCCTGTTAGCCCTCCGGTAAAATAGGCTGCCATCAGCTTTTTCGATCCCAGATATTCTTGAAAAATCTGCCCTATCCAGTAAAACCACAGCATGTTGAACAACAAGTGAAAGAATCCTCGATGAAGAAACATGTAGGTAAACAGAGTCCAGGGCTTGTAAAGTAGTTCACTTAATGAAGAAGGAACACTCAGCCAACGAAAAATATCGAAGCTCAACTGGCTGTTGAGTTGCATCAATTTGATGGTTACATCAATAAAGCTTACAACTACAAACACTAGCACATTGAGGATAATCAGCTTGGTAAGTGAATCATCCCGCCTCGAAAAGGTGCTCTTTAAATCTTCCAGCAGCGATTGCCCCATCAGTAGAAATGGTTTCGGTTAGTTTGAAATATATACTTCACGGCAATATAGCCAAAGAGCATTCCGCCCAAGTGTGCAAAGTGCGCAATGTTGTCATTGGAACGCCCTGCAATTTGGTTGAAGGCTGAATAAAGCTCAAAAACCACATAAAAGATGGCGAGATAACGCGCTTTGATGGGGAAAAGAAAATAGATGTAAAGAAGGCTATTCGGAAAGAGGTAAGCAAAGGCAATCCATACCCCGGAGATTCCGCCAGAAGCTCCGATGATATTAGGAGCTGAAAGCACTTGGTCGCGTTGGTCGAGCAAATAGCTCACATCTGCTCCCGAAGCTGTCCGAAGTTGACCGTCAATTGCCGATATAATTGGCCTTATATCAATCAGGTAGGTAACCAAGTAATGTATGAATGCTGCACCAAGTCCGGATAAAAAGAAGAAAAGTAAAAACCGTTTTGTTCCCCATAAATTCTCCAATACGTTACCAAACATCCAAAGAGTCAGCATATTGAAAAGCAAATGACCTATGCCCGCATGCATAAACAAGTGGGTGATGGGTTGGTAAAAGGCAAATGCTTTAGATTGAGGCAAGTGCAATCCGAGTATCTCTTTTAGATTGATGCCATACCCCTCCAAAACTACTGTCCCGAAATAAAGCAAACCGTTGATGATCAACAAGTTCTTTATGCCATCGGGGAGCAATTGAAAAGGCTGCGGGCGTATATCGTTATGCATAGGGTTAATAGACTTTAAGCCAAAGGCCCTTAAGGTATTCTCCTTCGGGGTGGTAAATGTTGATAGGGTGGCAACTGGATTGACTCAGGGTTCTTACAATTCTAACCTCTCTTCCTGAATCTGCTGCAGCCGCAAAAATGACTTTCCGAAACAAATCTGGGGTGATGTTTTGTGAACATGAATAGGTTAACAAATCTCCGCCTGCTTTTATTTTCCGAAATGCCGAAAGGTTGAGGTCTTTGTAGCCCCTGCACGCATTGTTTACTGCTTTCGCATTTTTTGCGAAGGCGGGTGGATCAAGAATCATCAAATCGAAGTCCGAGTCACAATCTCTTAGGTACTCAAAGCAATCCTGAGCTAAAGCGAAATGCGGAATTGAGAGGCCGAAATTAAGCTCAAAATTCTGTTGGCACTGTGCGATTGCATCCTTAGAAACATCCACTGAATGAACTTCTCTAGCACCACCTGCTGCGGCGTAAATGCTAAAGCCTCCAGTATAACTAAAAGCATTGAGCACTTTCTTTCCTGCCGAAAGGGTTCTCACCAACTGGCGATTTTCTCTTTGGTCAATGAAAAAGCCGGTTTTTTGTCCCTTTTCCACGTCAACTTGAAACCGCAATCCGTTTTCTTGTACTTCTAATGGCATTGGAAGAGCCGAAGACTCATTCAGCCATCCGGATTTTAATTCAACCTTCTCTATGCGTCCGGAACTATCCTTAGTTTTTAGAAAAAACCGATTCAACTTAGTAACACGAGTGATGGCTTCGGTGATTACTGGAAGCCTTAATTCTGTTCCTTTAATCAGCACTTGAAGCACCACCGTTTCACCGTAAACATCGGCGATTAAGCCCGGAAAGAAATCGCCTTCTGCATGAAGCAACCGGTAGCAGTTGGTTGACCCTTCTAATCGCGATAACAACTCCTTTCGATAAGTGAAGGCTTTCTCCAGCTTTTCAGCCCAAAAATCGACTGATTCAAACTCGTCTGAAGAGCCAAAATGAAACAGTCTGCAAAGAATCTGACTGCTTGGACTGATAAATCCGAACGCGAGGGTTTCGCCTTGGTTAGTCCTAACTTCAGCAACATCCCCTTCTTTGGCTTTAGGAAACTGCTTGACAGCTCCAGAAAAAAGCCAGGGATGGAAGTGTTTTACGGATCGCTCACGTCCCGACTTCAGCTCAAGAACCGGAAAGGTCTCGTTTTCTTTCACGGAGCGAAGGTAGCACCTTCCGCTAAGGTCTGAAAGAAAAAGGGGGCTTCCCTTTTTCGGAAAGCCCCCAGTATTCTAATAAATAAGCCCGTTGCTTAGTGAAGTTGGAGCTTGCGCACAACGCGCTCATTTCCATTTTGAACTACAACCAAATATAGCCCGGCACGAAGTCCTGCAGTTGGCAGCATTAAATCCGATTGGCTAACTCTTTGAACCAAAGAAGTGCTCAAAACTCGTCCTTGCAAATCCGTTATTTGAATTTGCAAATCGGAGGCTTGTTCCAAATTTACCCTTAACCTACTTTCGCCGGATTTCGCAGGGTTGGGGAATAATTGAATTTGCCTGTCTAATTGAGGGTCAGAAGTTGAAGTAACGTTATTGTAGCTGAGAGCCAAGTTGTGAGTGGTTGCCGCAAATCTGGCAGCGGTTCCGGCAGTAGCTCTAATGGTCCATTTTGCTTGAAAAACAGTTCCCGGATTAATGCCGTTTGAAGCAAGCAAAGAAGCTATTTGACCATAGGTAAGGGTCAGTACACTATCTCTTCCATTATTGTCAGCAAGAATGGTGGTGATGGGGTTGGCAAAACTTCCATTCAATGCAATCAATAGCCAGCTATACGTTACCGGTAAGGAGTTAGGTAAGCGTGTCCGTGTCCAATTGATTTGAACGGTTTGTGAGCTCGAACCTGTAAGATTTAAAAAGGTATTGTTCGCCGGCGCTAACAAGTTGAAGGTTATAAGCGTATCGTTTATCCGAAAGATATTGACATTGAAAAAGCTACTTGCGAATCGGTTAAGTGTACCTGATGTGGCTTTCACAGTCCATTTTACAGAGTAAGTTTGGCCGGGTAATACACCGCTCGCATTTAGCAGGGCGTTGAGTTGGTTATATCCGATAGTTAGTTCACTGTCTGAGCCGGTGTTATTCGAAGGAAGTGTAATGATAGGATTAGTAAAGTTCCCACTAGGAACATCTACCAACCATTCATAGGTTACCGGATTGCCGCTAACGGTTGCCGAACTTCTCCAGTTTATGTCGAGGGTTCCAGGCCCGGAAAGTGGTATATTGAAAGTGCTGTTGTTGGCAGGGGATAGCAAACCAAAGGCTCTTAATGTATCAGTAACTATCGAGCGGTTGATTTTGGATATTCCCCCAAGCAGGTTTTTGTTGGATTGCCGGCTGCTGTCTGCTTCGAGATAGCCTTGAGTTGGGGCGTTGTTACTGATGTTGTTTAGCCTTGTAGGGTTTACGATGCCCTTACTTTCTTTGATAGACAGGCTTTCGGTTGCATGGCCGGAAGTTGCCACCAAGAGAAATAACAGCGAGAAGAATAGTGGAAATTTTCTCATGATTAGGGATAAAAATACTAATCATGCAGACATATTTATATTAGTTAACACTTTTAGCATCTTCAGTGTCAAGAAGTTCAAAGCACCTCAGGGCTCTTGCGAAGAAAGTCCTCCTACGAGGTTTCTTATTTTATCATGCAATGCCGGCCTCGCTCCTTGACAACCGCAATAATTCTTTACGATGTTTTTAAGTTGAAGTACGTTCTCAACTTCCTCACAACAAGCTTCACAGGCTTCAATACGAACCCTAATTCGCTCACAGGCAGCCTCATCCAATTGGCCGTCTGCATATTGCATCAATAATTCGCGGAGATTTTCACATTCCGCAGTTCCGCATTTACAAGGTGTTTTCATCGCTTTCCTGATACCCCAAGGTTTTAGCATAATTCGCCAGAAGTGATTTGAGTTCATTTCTGGCCCTATGTAATCGTGATCTTACTGTTCCTATTGGAATGTCTAATATTTTACTGATCTCTTCATAGGTAAATTCTTCGACATCACTCAAAAGAATGATAAGCCTGAAATTCACATCCAACGCTTGAAGGGCTCGAGTTACCTCATCTCCCAGGAGGTTTTTAAACACTTCAACACGCAAATCAACTGGAGTATAAACATAATGATCCTCGTCGCTTCCGGTATATCGGTCATCCAAATCACTGTAATCCGTGGTATGTGGCTCCCGGCTTTTCTTTCTGAATTCGTTGATAAAACTGTTTCTCAGAATACGAAATAACCAAGCTTTCGCATTGGTGCCTCGTTGGTACGATTCGATGAAACGCCAAGCTTTGAGAAAGGTGTCCTGCACAAGGTCATCGGCATCGTTTTCCTGCCCACTGAGCCGCATAGCAAAGTTGTGCAGCGCATCCAATTGAGGATAAAATTCACGCTCGAAGAGGCGTTCCCGCTCCTTGTTGGTCATACGCTGCAAAGAAGTGATTTTTTATTTAAAACTTTGAGCGTATGCCGGAAACCTCTCCTCTCTCCGTTGTCATCATTACACTCAATGAAGAAGCTAATTTAGGCCGTTGTCTTGCTGCTGCTGCTGTTATAGCCGACGAGCTACTGGTAGTGGATTCCGGAAGCACCGACCAAACCGTCAATATTGCAATAGCTCATGGAGCCAAAGTGCTTCATCATCCCTTTGAAGGCCATATTCAACAAAAAAACTGGGCTAGGCTTCAGGCTGCATTTGATGTAGTCTTATCCCTCGATGCCGACGAGGTACTCAGCCCTGAACTAACTAATTCTATCCTTAAACAAAAGCAACTTGGATTTCCCCAGCCGTGCGAAATGAACCGATTAACTTGGTATTGTGGCCGATGGCTGAATCATGGAGGATTTAACCCTGACTGGAAACTGAGGCTTTGGAATAGATACTCCGGCGAATGGTCCGGAACTAATCCACACGACACTTTTCGACTCACTAAAGCGATAAATATCTGCCGGTTAGAGGGTAGGCTTTTGCATTATTCCATCCCTAACCTGGATTGGCATCTGGCACAAGTCAATCGATTTACCGAAATTGCCGCTCATGAGCTGTATGTTACTGGCAAGAAGGCGGGTTTGATAAAGCTAGTGCTTGGCCCATTCTTTACCTTTATCCAACATTACTTCCTAAAAGCCGGATTTCTCGATGGCTTTCATGGCTTTACTGCAGCCCGAATTTCAGCTCTTTATACTTATCTCAAGTACGCCAAACTAAAAATGTTGCATCACCAAAAAAACAATTTATGAGGGTTCTTCACTTTTCAACCCCTCTTAGCTGGAGAGGTGGCGAACAACAACTAGCTTATTTGGTAGAGTGCATGCCCGCCTCTGTTCAAAGCTTGATTGTTTGCCCGGCGAAATCACTTTTAGCACGCCATGCTAAACGTTATCAACTTCGTTTTACTGAAATCAACAACCGACGTCCATTTAATGTAGCAAGCTGGAGGTCGTTTGGAAAGATAGTTTCTGATTTTAAACCTCATATTATCCACCTTCATGATCCTGACGCTCAGGCTATTGCAGTACTTTGGGCAACTTTCAGTAGATCTAAAATTCCGATGGTTTTAAGCCGAAAGGTGGACTTTCCTCTTAAAAAAAGCTTCTTCACCAAATACAAATACAACTTCCCGAACATTAAAACGGTCATTTGCGTAAGCAATGCTGTACGCGACTTAGTTGCACCTGCTTTGAATGATATTTCTAAAATGCAACTAATTTACGATGCCATCGACCTTGGCCGATTTGGTGATGGAAGTAAGCGGGTGCTGAGAGAGGGATATCGTATCCCCGATGACCACTTCCTAATCGGAAATATTGGGGCCTTAGTTCCTCATAAAGATTATGTTACGTTTATCAATACCGCTGAAAGGCTGATACACTATGGCCTGAAAGCTCGGTTTTTCATCATTGGAGAAGGCCCGGATAAGGCCAAACTATCGAGAATGATTGAAGACCGCGGGCTGGGTAAACACTTTGTTGTTACCGGCTTCAGGCAGGATATCGAAGTTATTTTTCCAGAACTCGACATCTTTCTTCACCCTTCAGAAACTGAAGGATTGGGCTCTTCAATACTTGATGCGTTTGTTTGCAAGGTTGCTGTTGTGGCTACTCGCGCCGGTGGCATTGTTGAAATAGTTAAAGAGGGTGAAACCGGACTTCTCGCAAATGTCAAAGACAGTGAAGCTTTAGCTCAGCATATCCTGCGTCTGGCAGCGGAACCATCGCTACGCGAAAGGTTAGTTTTGAATGCTTATAACTTTGTCCAAGATTTTAGCAAAGAGCGTTTCGCAGAAAAGCATCTTGAGGTGTATCGCAAAATAATGTCGTAGTTTCGACGAATTAACTTTTATAATAGACGAACGATGCTAATTTTGAATAATGTTCAAGCGAATGTCGATTCGGTCTGTTTCTATGAATGCCTTTACATGCGGCGCACTGCTGCTGGGTATCCTATTAGCTGAGGCAACGTTGCGCACTTTCTCCCCCCAAACGCTGGGGCACTCAAGGCGTATGATTCATCCGGATTTTGGAGAAGTGCCAGTGCCCGGGCGGAATGGCTTTATTAATATCCCAGGAGTCTTTAACTTTAATTACACCAATAATAGCCACAGCTTAAGAGGCACACGCGAATTCAACGACGTGACTCAATATCGTTACAGAATTCTCGCGCTTGGCGACAGTTTCACTTACGGCATTGGGGTAGAAGACCATCAAACTTGGTGTGCTCGCCTCGAGCAAATGCTAAATCGCAGCGATATGGCTGTAATCAATGCCGGAAATGAGGGCAGCGGAACCGATTATGCTCTTCGGTTTTTCTCACTCCATGCCTCAACCTACCAACCCCAAGAGTGCCTTGTTTTCTTCCACTTCTCAGATTTCGAAAACAACCTCAACAGTCCTATTTATTCCCAGAATGAATTAGGCGATTTAATTCTAAAGCCAATAAAAATCAATCACTTCAAACAGTTGCTGACGTTAAACCCCCTCTACAACTGGTTGACTACGCATTCCCACCTCGTGTCGCTAATCAAGTTTTC